>JAJXVM010000238.1 GCA_021782135.1 Myxococcales bacterium
CGGGCCGGGCTCGAGGCGGCCACCTCGCCGGGGGCGCTGCTCGGCGGGCGGGTGCCGGTGGCGACCGGGGGGGCGGTGCTCTACGGCTGCGAGTTCCCGTCCAACCTGCCGCTCGTGGACGAGCTCACGCAGGCGCTCGGGGAGGTCGCGCCGGACGAGGCCGCGGCGCGGATGGCGAACGGGCTCGCGGGCGACGAGGACGCCTCGCGCCGCGCCGAGCAGGCGGTGGCGCTGGCGCGCCTGCGCGAGATCCTGGTGACCGGGGTGGTCGCCGCCGAGCGCTTCGGCTTCGGCGACCGCATGGGCGAGCTGCGCGACCTGCTCACCGCGCCGCTCGGCCTGGCGGTCGCGGCCGCGGAGGAGAAGCAGCGCCGGAGCCTGGTCCGGCTGGTGGAGAGCTGCGCGGCGGTGGGGAGCGAGCCGGGGCAGGTGCTCGGGCGGGCGGCGCGGCAGCTGCGCGACTGGAAGCAGCGCGAGCCGGCCGCCTCGGCGGGCCTCTCCCGCCCGGAGGCGCGGCAGGAGTTCGCGACCGCCGCGGTGGCCCTCCTCGCCGACGCCGCCCTCGAGCGCCTGCTCCAGCCGGCGCGTCGCGCCCTCACCTACCGCACCGGCGCGGAGGCCGAGGGCGGCGCCGAGGGGGAGTGGGAGGCCGGGCGGCTCTACCGGATCTCGGTGAAGGGCCCCATCCTCCGCGACGTGGTGGAGCGCCCGCTCGGGCACCTCTTCGCCGACGTGAAGGACTTCACGAAGCGCACCGGCGCCCTCGGGCAGGCGGCCATGGCCGACTTCCTGCGGCGCGAGTTCTACCTGCCCATCCTCCTCGCCGCGAAGCGCCACTACTCCGGCATGCAGCACCTCTCGGACCGGGGCGGCGTCTCGGTGAACAACCTCCTCGGCGACGCCATCTCGGTGTCGGGGAGCATCGAGGCGCTGGTGGAGCTGGCGCTCGACGTGCGCCGCCACCTCGCCGCCTACTCGGCGCGCCTCGCCGACGCGGTGGCGAGCGACCGGCTCGCGCCGGAGGCCGCCCAGGTGGAGTCGCTCGAGGCGGGCGTGTTCCTCTCCTTCGGCCCGCCCCCGCTGGTGGTCACCATCGAGGACGAGGTCTTCGGGACGAGCCGGGTGGCCATCGCCGACAAGATCAACGAGTCGGCCCGCGGCACCGCCCGCTCCGCCGGCGCCCGGACCGGCGCCGACGCCCTGCTCGCGGCCGAGCGGGCGGCGCGCGGGAACCCGGACCTGCAGCACGCCTGGTCGGTGTTCGTGGGCGCGCCGCTCGCGGTAAATCTCGCCCCGCAGGCGGAGCTGCGCGCGCTCCAGCTGCTGCGGAGCGGCGACCTGCCCGGCGCCATGCGCGTGGTGGCCGAGCCGGTGCGCGACGCCCTGATCGCGGCGGCCCGGCACCAGCAGCGCCCGGGCGACCTCTACAACGCCGGCGCGGCCCTCTCCGAGGAGGCGCTCGAGGCCTTCCTCGCCGCCGCGCGGGACCGTCGCGAGGTCCGGCGCGTCGAGCTCACGCGCGCCGAGGTCCCCGCCGCCCTCACCGCGCGCTATTGGTTCGGGGAGCTCCCGCTGAGGCTGGTCGTCACCTTCCGCCCGGGCGGCCAGGTGGCCGAGCTGTTCCGCTACGCGGGGCGGTGCGCCTTCAAGGGGCTGGCCCCGGTCTCGGTCTGGGAGCTCTGCGCCCCCTCCGGCCCGCCGGCGGAGCTGGCGCGAGCGCTCGCCGCGCGCTGGTACGCCGCGCCTCGCTAGCGCGGGGGCGGCGGCGACCTTCACGAACTGGCTCTCCTTGCGGGTTTTCCGGCCCGAGGTACGCCCGCCGGATCTCCGCGCGTCACGCGGGGGGTTCCCGTACACGTGGTACGGCTTTGTGCGTGCACGTGGGCGAGGAAGTTCATACGCTCGCTCCATGGGGCGCTACATCATCAACCCCCGCCGCGCGCCGCGCGTCCCGGTGCGCCTGCGGGTGCGGGTCGGCGCCGCCGGCGCCGAGTTCGCCGCCGAGACGCGCGACTTCGGCCCCGGCGGTTGCCTGATGGTGACGCCCCGGGTGATCGTCCCCGGCGCTCCGCTGCGGCTCGTCATCGAGGACCTGGCCCTGCCGGAGCTGCTCAAGGTCTCCGCCGGCGCGGTCTGGAGATCGCTCGGGGAGCGGGCCTGGGTGGGCGTCGCCTTCCAGCCTCACCAGGCGCACGACCCGGACGCCTGGTTCCGGCGCCTGCTCGAGAAGAACCCGGCGGTGGCGGCCCGGCTCACCCACGTTCCGGAGGCGCTCGACGACCGGACCCGGGTGTTCCTCCTCGACCCTCCGGAGCTGACCGAGCTCCGCCCGGACGAGCTCGCGGTCCTGAACGGCTTCGTCGACGGCGTCACGGTGGGCGAGCTGATCGAGGACGCCGGCGGCAGCGCCCGCGAGCGGGTCCGGGCCATCTTCGCGCTCCTCGAGAAGCGGGCGCTCTCGCTCACCCCGCGCGGCGGCCAGCAGCGGCCGCGGCCCGGCCGGCTCGCGGGCGGCGACCGCCCGGTCGAGCTGCGCGCCTCGCCGCCCACGCTCGCGCGCGCCTTCCCCGAGGCTCGCCCGCTCGAGCGCCCGCTCCAGGCCGAGGCGCTCCCGGCGCCCGGCGCCCATCCGATCCGAGGCGCCGTCCTGGGGGAGCGCTCGCCGGCGGCGCAGACCGAGCTCGACCTGGGGCGGCGGCTCGCGGCGGCGGGCAACTACGCCGCCGCGCTGCAGCACCTCCGCCACGCGCTCCTGCTCTCGCCGCGCGACCCGGCCATCGCGGTGCTGATCGGCCAGTACGCCTTCAAGGACCGCCGGATCCACTGAGGCGCCCCGAGCCTCCGGCCGCCGGCCGCGCCGGGACGCCGGCCGCGCCGGGACGCCGCGCCCGGGGGCGCGCTACCGCCGCGCCTGCTTCGCCTTCTGGAGGTGGCGGTCGATGACCGCCTGGAACGCCTCGAGCGGCTGCGCCCCGACCAGCAGCTCGCCGTCGATGACGAAGGTGGGCGTGCCGTTCGCGCCCACCCGCGCGCCCTGGGCCATGTCCTCCTGGATGCGCGCCCGGTACTTCTCGGACGACAGGGCCGCCCGGAAGCGCGGCAGGTCGAGGCCGAGCTCGCGCGCGAAGCGCTCGTAGGCCTCGGGCGAGAGGGCGGTCTGGTTCTCGAAGAGCTTCTCGTGCATGGGCCAGAACTTGCCCTGCTCGCGCGCCGCCTCGGCCGCCTCGGCGGCCGGCATGGCGTTCGGGTGCATGGGCAGCGGCTGGTGCTTCCAGACCACCCGCAGCTCGTTGCCGTAGAGCTGCTCGAGCTGCTTCAGGGTGGGCTCGGCGCGCGCGCAGAACGGGCACTGGAAGTCCGAGAACTCGACCAGCGTCACCGGCGCCTGGGCGGGCCCCTTCACCGGATCGTCGGGCCGGATCTCCACCCGGAGCGGCTGTCCGGCGGCGGCCTCGGCGGGCGCCGGGAGCGGGGCGGCCTTCACGTTCTGCTCGCAGACGCGGTCGTAGAAGGCGGCGTCCGGCTGCCGCCCGCCCAGGACCGCGTCGGCCTTGTTCAGCTCCTCGTCCACCAGGGTCTTGAAGACCTCGTACGGCTGCGCGCCCGTCACCCGGCGGCAGTTGACGAAGAGGGTGGGGGTGCCGCCCGCGCCGACCGACATGCCGAGCTTCTGGTCCTCCTCGATGCGCGCCTTGCCGGACTGGGCGGCCACCGCGCGCTGGAAGCGGGCCAGGTCGAGCCCGGCCTCCTTCGCCAGCTCCTCGTACTTGGTCGGGGAGAGCTGGTTCTGGTTGAGGAAGAGCAGGTCGTGGAAGGGCCAGAACTTCCCCTGCTCCCGCGCCGCCTCCGCCGCGAGCGCGGCCGGGAAGGCGTTGGGGTGCATGGGGAGCGGCTGGTGCTTCCAGACCACGCGCAGGTCGTCGCCGTAGGTCCGCTCGAGCCGCGCCAGGGTGGGGCCCACGCGGCTGCAGAAGGGGCACTGGAAGTCGGAGAACTCGACGATGGTGACCTTGGCGGCGCGCGGCCCCTTGGCGGGGTCGTCGGAGCGCACCGGGACCTTGGCGGCCTGGCCCTGCGGCGCGCGCGGGGTGGGGCCGGGCGGCGGCGCCTGGCCGGCCGGGAGGTACACCACCGACGTGGCGCCGCTCTCGAGCACCTTGGCGTAGACGTCGCGCGGGGCCACGCCCGACTTCACCAGGATCTCGGCCTTGCGCAGCTCGTCGTCGATGACCGACTTGAAGGCCTCGAGCGGCTGGGCCCCGATGAGCTTGCGGCCGTTGATGAAGAAGGAGGGCGTGCCGTTGGCTCCGAGCGCCGAGACCAGCGCCTGATCCCGCCGGATGCGTCCCTCGTGCTTGCCGCTGTCCAGGGCCCGGCGGAAGGCGTCCAGGTCGAGCCCCAGCTCCTTCGCGGCCTGCTCCAGCCCCGGGCGATCCAGCGCCGGCGCGATGGCGAAGAGCTTGTCGTGCATCGCCCAGAACTTCTCGTTGCCGCCCTGCGCGCGCGCCTCCTCGGCCGCCATGGCCGCCTGCAGCGCCTTGTCGTGGAAGGAGAGCGGGTTCTCCTTGTAGACGATCCGCACCTTGCTCCCGTACTCCCGCTCGATCTCCTGCAGCGTGGGGAGCGCCCGCTTCGAGAAGGGGCACTGGAAGTCGGAGGACTCGACGATGGTGACGAGCGCGTCCGGGCCGCCCTTCACCGGCGAGTCGTCCACCGGGACGCGGTAGACCGCCTTCGGGTCCTCGACCGCGCGCGGCTGGCGGAGCCCGGCCTGCGTCGGGACGGCCGGGGCGCGACGGATCTGCGCCGAGGTGAAGCCGCCCACCATGCGGTCGCCGGCGGCGCCCATCACGAGGCCGACGACCAGCGCCACGATCCAGCTCGCGTGCTTGTGCATGCGCGGTTTCGTAACAGAAACGGGCGGCGCGCTCAACGCGCCGGCGCGGAGCCGGGGGGCAGGGGCGCGGTCCCCCTCCGATCAGAACCGCTCAGAACCGCGCGGTGAGCCCGCCGCGCGCCAGCACCGGGAAGCCCATCTGGTGCCGAAGCGGCGCGCCGAGGTCGACCTCGCCGAAGAGGCCGAGCAGGTCGTTCAGCCGGAGCTCCGCGCCCCCGCCGACGAGCACCCAGCGAAAGCGCAGTACGCCGGTGGGATCGGCGAGGTCCACCGCCGCGCGCGCGAAGAGCGGCGTGTCGGGGATGAAGGCCCGCAGCCCGGGGCGGAGGCCGAGGTAGGTGCGGGGGTAGGTGCCGACCAGCAGGCCGAGCTCCGGCCGCAGCAGCCCGTCGAGCAGGTCGTAGCCGGCGGTGACCTCGGTCTCGACGATCCGGGAGTTGGCGTACTGCGACCCGGTGCCGACGGCGCCGCCGCCGCCGAGCGAGAGGGTGAGCGAGAGCCCGAGCGGCCGCTCGTAGCCGGGCGCGTGCCGCTGGACCGCGGCCCGCGGGGCGGCGGCCGCCCGGGAGCGCCGGGGCAGGGACT
>JAJXVM010000010.1 GCA_021782135.1 Myxococcales bacterium
AGCGCGCCACGGCGCGCCGCGCGCGGGAGATCGGCGGTCCGAACTCCTCGAGCAGCCCCAGCTCCAGGCCGCTCGCCTCGCCGACGCGCTCCAGGGCGCCGCGGTCCGACTCGCGCCCCAGCATGGCGTAGAGCCGGCCGCAGGGGGCGAGGTAGCGCGCGCCGAGCGGGACCCAGCGCTCCGGCTCGGCCATGGCCCGGCTCACCACCGCGTCGGCCCGCGGGAGGCCGTCCGCCTCCGGCTCGCCGCTGGCCCGGACGGCCACGGCGCGGGCCGGCAGCTTCAGCTCGGCGGCGACCGCCTTCACGAACGCCACCTTCTTGCCGACCGAGTCGCAGCAGGTGACCTGCAGCTCCGGCCGGGCGCAGGCGAGCGCCAGCCCCGGGAGGCCGGCCCCCGAGCCGACGTCGAGGAGCGTCCGGGCGGCGCCGAGGTGGGGCAGCAGCGCCAGCGAGTCGGCGAAGTGCTTCTCCGCCAGCTCCGCCGGATCGGTGACCGCGGTGAGGTTCACCCGCCGGTTCCACTTGAGCAGCCGGTCGGCGAAGATCGCCAGCCGCGCGAGCGCGTCCGGGCCGACCGGCAGCCGGAGCGCCGCCACCGCCTTGCGCAGGGTCACGTCGAAGGCCGCGTCCATCGGGCCAGCTTATCAGGGCCGGCCGCGGCCGATGGCGGCGTCCACCTCCGCGAGGTGGGCGACGAGATAGGCCTCGACGTCCGCTTCCTCGAGGTCGAGGTCGCGCAGCACGCCCCGGTACATGAAGCGGAAGGCGGCCTGGTGCTCCTCGCCCCGGAGCGCGAAGGAGCGGCGCACCACCGCCGCCGCGAACAGGCGCTCCTCCTTGGTCTTCTGGCGCGCCATGCGCCGTCCTAGGGGACCTCGCCCTCGCTCGCGGCGGGCCGCGCCGGCTCGGGCACGACGAGGAGCTGGCGGAAGAGCCCCTCTCCCTCGCTCCGCGTCGAGACCCCCTCGGCCCCGACCAGCGCGAGGTGGATCTGCCGCCGCTCGCGCGGGGTGATGGGCGCGATGGCGACCGCCTTGCCCATCCGGCGCACGCTGGCGGCGAGCCGCTCGGCCATCGCCTGCACCACCGGATCGGACTCGTCGGCGAAGCCGCCGACGTCGAGGTTCACCCACTTGCGCCCCTCGGCGCGCGGGTTCACCACCCGGTTCACGAGGTGCTGGACGGCCTCGACGAGCGCCGAGCCGAGCTCGAGGTCGTTGCCGGGCTGGGGGCGGAGCGAGACGCCGATGGCCTCCGGCGTCTCCTTCACCTCGACCGCCACCTTGCCGCCCACGCGCTGGAAGAGCGCCTCGCAGAACTCGCGCGCCTGGGCGACCTTCTCGGGCGCGAAGGCCGGGGGCGGCGCCGACTGCTCGCGTTCGTCGCTCATCCGCCGCCCCCTCAGGCCTTGGCCGGCTCGGCCGCCGCTTGTCGCCGCATGATGACCTGCTGCTGCGCGATCGACAGCACGTTGTTCACGAGGATGTAGAGCGTCAGGCCGGCCGCCAGGTTCATCATGATGAAGGTGAGGAACACCGGCATGAAGTAGAGCATCATCTTGGCCTGGGTGGCGTCGGCCGGCTGGGGCGAGATCTTCTGCATCACGAAGCTCGAGAGCCCCATGAGCAGCGGCAGGATGAAGTAGGGGTCCTTGAGCGTGAGGTCGTGGATCCAGAGGAAGGGCTCGCGGTAGAGCTCGACCGAGGTCTGCAGGGTGGCGTAGAGCGCCAGCCACACCGGCATCTGCAGCAGGAGCGGCAGGCAGCCCCCGAGGGGGTTCACCTTGTGCTGCTGGTAGAGCTGCATCACCGCCAGGTTGAGCTTCTCCTTGTCGCTGCCGTACTTGACCTTGAGCTTGTCCACCTCCGGCTGCAGCCGCCGCACCTCCTGCATCGACTGCATCGAGCGGTGCGTGAGCGGGTAGAGCAGCGCCTTCACCACCAGGGTGAGCAGCATGATCGCCGCGCCCCAGTTGTGGACCACGTGCTCGAAGGCGCGCATCACCCAGAGCAGGATGCGGGCGAAGAAGGCGAAGAGGTTGGTGACCGTGCCGTAGTCGATGGCGCTGTCGAGGCCGCGGCCGTAGGCGCGCAGCAGGTCGAGCTGCTTCGGCCCGTCGAAGAGGTCGAAGGTGGCGTCGAGGGTGCCCTGGACCGGGAGCCGCAGGGCGGCCATGGTCCCGCCGGCGCCGAGCCCCTTCGCGAAGAGGCAGTCGCCGGCCGGGGTGGCGGGGAGCACCACCGAGACGAAGTAGTGCTCGTCGAGCCCCATCCACGCCGGCGCGCCCGCCACCCGCTCCACCGGCTCCTTGCCGTTGAAGCGCGAGGTCTTGTCCCCGGCGCGGCACATCGGGACCACCACCTCGGGAGCCTGCGCGCCGCCCGAGAAGAGGCCGGGCTTGGGCCGGTTGGCGTCCACCCAGCCCGGCATCAGCATGGTCACCGCCCCGGGCGCGCCGGGGCCTGCCGTCACCTGCAGCGAAAGCTTCAGCTCGTACTCGCGGGCGCCGAGCTCGAAGCGCTTGCGGACCGAGTACGGCCCCACCTGTCCCTCGAAGACCACCGAGCGGTCGTCGTGCGAGACGAGCCTCATCGGCGCGCGGGCGGCGGGGTCGGTGGCGAGCCCGTCGGGCCCCGCCACCGCGAGCGAGAAGGGCAGCGCCTCGCCCGGCCCCTGGCGCACCAGGTCCACCGGCTCCGACTCGCCGTGCACGTCCTTGCGGAACTTCTCCCCCTTGAGCAGGTAGCTCCGGAGGGCGCCGCCGTGGCTCGAGAAGGTCGCGGTGAACCGCGGGGTCTCGAGCGTGGCGAGCTGCTCCGGCGCGTTGGCGGGCAGCGCGGGCGCGGCCGGAGCGGCGGCCGACGCCGGGGTTGGCGCCTGCGCGGGCGCGGCGACCTGCCCCGCGTCCGGCGCCGCGCTCACCGGGTGTCGCTGCGGCTTCGGCGGCGGGAAAACGACCTGCCAGAGCACCAGGATCGCCGCCGAGATCGCGGCGGCGAGGAGGATGCGGCGGTTGTCATGTTCCAAGCTTCACCTTCTTCCGGGGTTCCGGCACCGGGTCGATGCCCCCCTCGCAGAAAGGATGACAGCGCGCCAGCCGGCGCGCGGCGAGCCAGCCGCCGCGCACGGCCCCGTGCTGCCGGATCGCGCCGGCGGCGTAGGCCGAGCACGTCGGGTGGAACCGGCAGGCGGCCGGGAGGAGCGGCGAGACGAGCCAGCGGTAGAGCTGGACGAGGGCGAGCAGGAGCCAGCGCATCAGCGCGCGCCTCCCTCGCCGGCCGCGAGCTTCCGCCGCGCCCCGTCGAGCGCGGCGCGCGCGCCGTCGAGCCCCACCGAGCCGGCGCCGGAGCGAGCGATGACCACCAGGTCCACGGCCGGCAGCTGCGCCGCCGTCGCCCGGAAGGCCTCCCTCACCCAGCGCTTGATCCGGTTTCGCACGACGGCGTTCGCCACCTTCGAGGAGACGGTGATGCCGAGCCGCGCCCTGCCACAGCCATTCGGGATGGCGAGCACGACCAGCTCGCGGGCGAAGAGGCGCCGGCCGCGATCCTGCACGGCCAGGAACTCCCTCCGGCGCCGCAGGTGCGCCGCCTTCCCGAACTCCACGCGAATTCCGCTTACTTCTTCGGAGCCGAGACCGTGAGCCGCTTGCGGCCCTTGGCGCGGCGCCGCTTGAGCACGGTCTTGCCGGCGACCGTGGAGGAACGCTTCAGGAACCCGTGCGTCCGGTTCCGCTTCACCTTCTTCGGTTGATAAGTCCGCTTCATGGCGCGGCAACCTCCCTGATCGGCAGCGCGCTGTCAAGGATCGCGCCCGCCAGAGGGCCCGCCCGGCCGCCCGCACCTCCTCCCGGCCCGCCCGGATGGCCAAAACGCCCCTCATTCCGACCGGCTGTACGAGTCGCTTGATCTGCCTTGCAGGCCAGGGCTAACTTGCGCTCGCCGCCGCACGTACCGCCCCGCGGGTCAGGGAGCCCGCCCTTCACCGCACCACCGCCGAAGGCTGCTGATCCCGATCAGCGGCATCGGTGATCCATGTCTTTTTTGGGGGAAGCACCTTCATGGAATCACGAGCGCGAATGGCTCCTTCCGACGCAGAGGAAAAGTGGGCCCGGCTCGATGACCACCTGCGCGCGCGCCTGCGCGAGGACCTCTACGGGCGCTGGTTCCGGGCCCTGCGCGCCGCGGACCTGGAAGGCGAGCGGCTCCTCGTCGCCGCCCCGGACAAGTTCCATCGCGACTTCGTGGACGACAACTACCGGGCCTGGTTCGACGACGAGGTGATCCCCGGGGTGCTCGGGGAGCGGCTCCGCATCCAGTTCGTGGTGGACGACTCGCCGCGGCTCCCGGGCGCCGCCAACGGCCCCGCCCAGCCGGCGATCGCGCCGCCGCCCGCCGTCACCGCCGCCGTCGAGGCGGACGCCTTCTCGCGCGACGCCCGCCCGAACCCCCGCTACACCTTCGACACCTTCGTGGTGGGCGAGTCGAACCGGTTCGCCGTGGCCGCCGCCCAGGCGGTCGCCGGCAAGCCCGGCCGGACCTGGAACCCGCTCTTCCTGCACGGCTCGTCGGGGCTCGGCAAGACGCACCTGCTGCACGCCATCGCCCACGCCATCCCGCTCGCCAGCCCCGGCGCGCGGGTCGCCATCGTCTCCTCCGAGCGCTACACCAACGACTTCGTGGACGCCCTCTCGAAGGGCACCATGGCCGAGTTCCGCAAGAAGTACCGCGAGTGCGGCGCGCTCCTGGTGGACGACGTCCAGTTCTTCGCCGGCCGCGAGAAGACGGCCGAGGAGTTCTTCCACACCTTCAACGCCCTCTACGAGCAGAACATCCAGATCGTCCTCTCGAGCGACCGCAGCCCGAAGGAGCTCAAGGGGCTCGAGGACCGGCTCTGCTCGCGCTTCGGCTGGGGGATGCGGGTCCAGATCGACGCGCCGGAGTTCGAGACCCGCGCCGCCATCCTCCGCAAGAAGGCCGAGGTGGAGGCGATCGAGCTGCCGGACGCGGTGGCCGAGCTGCTCGCCACGCACATCCGCTCCAACGTCCGCGAGCTCGAGGGGGCGCTCATGCGCCTCGCCGCCTTCGCCTCGCTCAAGGCGGAGAAGATCACCGACGCGCTCGCCCGCGACGTGCTCTCGGACCACATCCCGCCGCCCGGCTACAAGCCGTCGATCGAGAAGATCCAGGAGGCGGTGGCGCTGAAGGCCGGGATCACGGTGCCGAAGCTCACCAGCCCCTCGCGCGAGCAGAAGATCGCGCTCCCGCGCCAGATCGCGATGTTCCTCTGCCGCGAGCTGGCGCGGGAGACCTACCAGACCATCGCCGAGAAGTTCAACAAGAAGGACCACACCACGGTCATCGCGGCGGTGCAGAAGGTCACCGAGCTCTGCGAGAGCGACCCCAAGGTGCGGTCCTCCGTCGACGAGCTGCGCACGATCCTCGGCGGCGCTTGATCCCACGCATGTGGACAGCGTCGTGGACGGCGCCGTGGTCTGGCTGCGATCGGGCCGAGGATCGGGTGGGGAAGAAGTCGGCCGCCTCGCCGCCCCGGTTCTCCCCATCGCCGCTCCGCTGTTTTCCCCAGGAGTTTCCCGCTAAGATCCTTCAGTGGTTCTCGACGCTCCGGGGACTTCTCCACACCGCGGGCTTCCCTACGTCTTCTTCGGAGAGAAAGAGAAGAGAGGTTCTCAAATGGAACTGAAGATCGCCGCCCCCGAGCTCGCGCGTGCCCTCGCCCGTTCCCTCGGCATCGTCGAAAAGAAGTCCACCATGCCGAGCCTCTCCCACGTGCTGCTCGAGGCGACGAAGGACGGCGGGCTCAAGGTCTCGGCCACCGACCTCGACGTCACCGTCATCGGCGAGCACCGCTGCGAGGTGCTGAAGGACGGCGCCCTGGCGGTCTCGGCGCGCCACCTGCACGACATCGTGCGCTCGCTGCCGGGCGACCAGGTCACCCTCAAGCGCGCCAGCAACAACTACCTCGAGCTCAAGAGCGGGGCCTCCGAGTTCAAGCTGGTCGGCCTCCCCGCCGAGGACTTCCCGGCGCTGCCGCGCTTCGAGAAGGTGAAGTTCGCGCCGGTGAAGACCGACCTGGTCCTCGAGATGATCGAGCGGACCCAGTTCGCCGCCTCGAGCGACGAGACCCGCTACAACCTGAACGGCGTCTTCTTCGAGAGCGGGCAGGGCGCGGTGCGCATGGTCGCGACCGACGGCCACCGGCTCTCGCTGGCCGAGCGCAAGCTCGACGTCGACTTCGGCCTGAAGAAGGGCGTCATCCTCCCGCGCAAGGGGCTCACCGAGCTGCGCAAGCTGCTCGCCGAGGGGGCGGAGGGCGACGGGCAGCCGGTGGACGGCGAGCTCGGGTTCGTCGAGAACAACGCCGTCTACCGCCGGCCGGGCGTCACCCTGATGATGCGGCTCATCGAGGGCGTCTTCCCCGACTACCGCCAGGTGATCCCGGCCCAGCAGGAGAAGATCTTCAACCTGAAGCGGCTCGACCTGCTGGCGACGCTCAAGCGCGTCTCCATCCTCTCCTCCGACAAGGCCCACGCGGTGAAGCTCGAGCTCTCCCCGGGAAGCCTCAAGGTCCTGAGCCAGAACCCCGACCTCGGCGAGGCCCGGGAGGATGTGGCGGTCGGCTACGAGGGCGATCCGCTCAAGATCGGCTTCAACGCCCGCTACCTGACCGACGTGCTCGAGGCGCTCGACGTCGAGAACGTCCAGGTGGAGCTGGCCGACGACCTCTCCCCGGGCGTCCTGCGCCCGGTCGCGGAGGAGGGCTACACCGCGGTCATCATGCCGATGCGGATCTGATTGAAGCTCCTCTCGCTCGCCATCCAGGACTTCCGCAACATCGGCGCCGCCGCGCTGGCGCCGAGCCCGCGGGCGACCATCCTCGTCGGCGAGAACGGCCAGGGGAAGACCAACCTCCTCGAGGCGGTCTACTTCCTCGCCACGCTGAAGCCGCTCCGCGCCGGCCGCCTCGCCGAGCTGGTGCGCTTCGGGACCCCGCGCGCGGTGGTGGCGGGCGACTTCGAGGCCGCCGGCGGGCCGCGGCGCATCGCCGTCGAGGTGGACGCCGGGGGCCGGCGCGCCAGCGTGGACGGCAAGCCCCAGGACCGGCTCGACGGCTACTTCGAGGGGCTGGCGGCGGTCTGCTTCTCCCCGGACGACCTCTCGCTGGTGAAGCAGGGGCCGGAGGGGCGGCGGCGCTTCCTCGACCGGGCCGCCTTCAACCGCTGGCCGGCGGTGCTCGCCGAGGCGCGCGAGTACCTGCGCGCCCTGCGGGCCCGCAACGCCGCCCTGCGCACGGCCTCGCCGGAGGTGGAGGCGAGCTTCCGCGCGCCGCTGGTGCGCGCCGGGGCGCGGCTGCTGCTGCGCCGGCGGGAGCTCCTGCGCGAGCTGGCGCCGCGGGTCGCGGCCGCCTTCGCCGAGATCTCCGGGCCGGGCGCGCCGGCGGTGGGGATCTCCTACCGGGGCGCCGGCGGCCTCGACCTGGAGGAGGGCGGCGAGGCGGAGCTCGAGGCCCGGCTCGGCGAGATCCTCGACCGGCGGCTCGCGCGCGACCTGGAGCGCGGCTACACCAGCGCCGGGCCGCACATGGACGACCTCGTGCTCGGGCTCGACGAGCGCGGGGCGCGGCTCTACGCCAGCCAGGGGCAGCAGCGCGCGGTGGTGCTCGCCCTCAAGGTGGCCGAGATCGAGAACCTGCGCCACGCGCTGGGGCGGCCGCCGCTGCTGCTCCTCGACGACGTCTCCTCGGAGCTCGACCCGCAGAAGAACCGCTACCTGCTCGAGTACCTCGCCACCCTGCCCGCGCAGGCGTTCCTCACCGCCACCGACCGGCGGCTGCTCGAGCCGGCCGCGGGCCCGGAAGCTACCTTCTACAAGGTGGAGGGGGGCCGGTTCGGGCCCCTCGATTCCTGAGCAGAGACGGACACTTGCCAACGGTCCCGCGGGTTGCGGCCGGGGCGCGGCTCTGATATACCCTGAAGTTCGGCTAAGCCATGAATAATCCTGAGCAAACGACCGAAGGCGCAGCGCTCCCCGGGGATCCGCTCGACGCGGCCGGGCGGCCGGCCGCTCCCACCCCCGGCAACGGGAACGGGAGCGACGACTACGGCACCGACACCATCAAGGTGCTCGAGGGGCTGGAGGCGGTCCGCAAGCGCCCCCACATGTACATCGGCGACGTCGGCGAGCGCGGGCTCCACCACCTGGTCTACGAGGTGGTGGACAACTCGGTCGACGAGGCGATGGCCGGCCGCTGCGACGAGATCAACGTCACCATCCACACCGGCAACTCGATCACCGTGGTGGACAACGGCTCCGGCATCCCGGTCGGCCCGCACCCGACGGTGAAGGGCATGGACACGCTCGACGTGGTCATGACCAAGCTCCACGCCGGCGGCAAGTTCGAGTCGAACGCGTACAAGGTCTCGGGCGGCCTCCACGGCGTCGGCGTCACCTGCGTGAACGCGCTCTCCGAGTGGCTCAAGGTGGAGGTCTACCGCGACGGGAAGGTCTGGGCGCAGCGCTACGAGCGCGGCAACCCGACCGGCAAGGTCGGCGCCATCGGCGAGACGCAGCGGCACGGCACCAAGGTCTCCTTCAAGCCGGACGCCACGATCTTCGAGGTGAAGGAGTACAGCTTCGAGACCCTCTCCGGACGGCTGCGCGAGCTCGCGTTCCTGAACGCCGGGCTCAAGATCACCATCGAGGACGAGCGCACCGGCAAGCGGCACGAGTTCCACTTCAAGGACGGCATCCGCGAGTTCGTCCGCTACCTCAACAAGAGCCGCGAGACGCTCTTCGACCCGCCCATCTCGCTGCGCCAGGAGGTGGAGACCGAGCGCGGCCCGTCCTCGGTGGAGATCGCGCTGCAGTGGAACGACGGCTACGACGAGAAGGTCTTCGCCTTCGCCAACAACATCCACAACCACGAGGGCGGCACGCACCTCGTCGGCTTCAAGGCGGCGCTCACCCGCACCATCAACGCCTACGGGACCAAGAACAACCTGTTCAAGGACCTGAAGGACGACGTCCCCTCCGGCGACGACATGCGCGAGGGGCTGGCGGCGGTCATCTCCATGCGCCTCCCGGGCGCGAGCTTCGAGGGCCAGACCAAGACCAAGCTCTCCAACACCGAGGCGAAGAGCATCGTGGAGCAGATGCTCAACGACCGGCTCAACGCCTTCCTCGAGGAGAACCCCCCGGTCGCGAAGCGCATCTGCGCCAAGGTGTCGGAGGCGGCGCGGGCGCGCATCGCCGCCCGCAAGGCGCGCGAGACGGTGCGGCGCAAGGGGGCGCTCGACGGCGCCTCGCTGCCGGGCAAGCTCGCCGACTGCCAGTCGCGCGACCCCTCCGAGTGCGAGATCTTCATCGTGGAGGGCGACTCGGCAGGCGGCTCCGCCAAGCAGGGGCGCGACCGGCGCACCCAGGCCATCCTGCCGCTCCGCGGCAAGATCCTGAACGTGGAGAAGGCGCGCTTCGACAAGATGCTCGGCTCGGCCGAGATCGCGACCATGATCACCGCCCTCGGCACCGGCATCGGGCCGGAGGAGTTCGACGCCGCCAAGGCGCGCTACCACAAGATCGTGATCATGACCGACGCCGACGTGGACGGCGCCCACATCCGCACGCTGCTGCTCACCTTCTTCTTCCGGCAGATGCCGGAGCTGGTCGAGAAGGGCTACCTGTACGTGGCCCAGCCGCCGCTCTACCGGGTCCAGAAGGGGAAGAAGGAGAGCTACCTCAAGGACCAGGAGGCGATGGACGACTTCCTGCTCTCCTTCGCCACCGCCAAGTCGGCGCTGGTGGCGGGCGAGGCGACGGTGGACGGGGGCGACCTCAAGAAGCTGGCCCAGGACGCCATCGCCTACCGGGCGCTGCTGGGGCGCGCCGACCGGCGCCGCGACGGGCGCATCGTGGACGCCGCCATCCAGGTGGGCGACCTCGACCTCGCCATGCTGAAGGATCACGCCGCGCTCAAGGCGCAGGCCGACCGGATCTACGAGAAGGCGCAGAAGCTCCACCCGGAGCTGGAGGTGCGCGCCGCCCGCATCGAGCGGGACGCGGAGCACGACTGCGACCTGCTCCTCTTCGATACGACCATGCAGGGCGCGCCGCGCGAGACGCGGCTCGACTTCGACTACCTCTCCGGCCCGGAGTGGACCGAGCTCTCCGTCCTCCACGCCAACCTGGCGCAGCTCGGGCCGGGCCCGCACGTGCTGCGGACCGAGTCGGGCGAGGAGGAGGTGGGCGACGCCTTCGGCGCGGTCGAGGCGCTCAAGCGGGCCGCCTCCGCCGGGCAGACCATCCAGCGCTACAAGGGGCTCGGCGAGATGAACCCCGAGCAGCTCTGGGAGACCACCATGGACCCGGCCAAGCGCACGCTGCTGCAGGTCCGGGTGGACGACACCATCGACGCCGACGAGGTCTTCTCGGTGCTCATGGGCGACGCGGTCGAGCCGCGGCGCGAGTTCATCGAGAAGCACGCCCTCGACGTGCAGAACCTCGACATCTAGCCCGGGCGCCGCGGCGCGCCGGGGTGGGCTTGCCTTGGGCGGCGCGGCTGGTACGCTGCCAGGAGGACTGCCCCGCGGCGCAACGGGACGGCGCCACGCGCCGGGAGGGGGGCGGCCAGGGCCAGGTGAGGGATCATGGCTCCAAACTTCGGTGAGGCGTCGTCTAACGGCAGGACCGCGGACTTTGGATCCGCTCATGAAGGTTCGAATCCTTCCGCCTCAGCCACTCCCGCCGGCCGCACCGGCAACCTGCGCTCCGAGCTGCGCTCGGCGGCGCGCCCGCGCCAGGCCCTGATCGCCGTCCTCGGGACGGTGGAGGCGCCCCTGCTCTCGCAGGTGGCGGCGGCGCTGCGGGCGGTGGTGGGCTGCGAGGTGACGCGGCTGCCCGGGCTCGACCGGCCCGGCTACGCCTTCAACAAGGACCGCGGGCAGTACCACGCCGCCGCCATCCTGCGCCGCCTGGTCCCGCTGCGCGCCGGGAAGGACGGCGTCCCGGTGGTCGGGATCACCGACGCCGACCTGTTCGTGCCCGACGCGCCCTTCGTCTTCGGCGACTCGGACCGGAGCGACCTCACGGCCGTGGTCTCGGTGGCGCGGATGCGCGGGGAGCCGCGCGTGGGGCAGGAGCAGCTGCTGCGCCGGCTCTCCTCCGAGGCGGTGCACGAGCTCGGGCACCTCCTCGGCCTGCTGCACTGCCAGGACGCCCGCTGCGCCATGTTCCAGTCGCAGCGGGTCTCCGACCTCGACCGCAAGCAGCCGGGGCTGTGCGGCACCTGCCGCGCCGCCGCCGGGCTGGCGGGGTGAGCCCGCTGTGCCAGCGCGCCGGGTCGTCCTGCGGCGCGTGCTGCGGCCTCTACAACCGGGAGGACCACCACCGTCCGGCGGTCGAGGCGCTCCTGGCGTCGCAGACCGAGGAGCTGGCGGGCGCGCCGCGCACGCTCGAGGGGTTCCGCGCGGCCGCCGCCCGCCTGGCCGGCCGGGACGCCGCCCCGCTCTTCCCCTCCGTCCGGCTCTGCCCGCTCCTCGGCTACCTCGACCCGGCGCGGACCCGCATCGGCTGCCTGGCCCACCCGCTCGTCACCCGGGGGCTGGACCTGCGCGACTGCGGCGCCTACGACGTGCGCACCTGCGACTCCTTCCTCTGCCCGAGCCACGCCTGGCTCTCGGAGGAGGAGGCGGCGCTGGTCGCCGCGGTCTGCGGGCCGGACTGGTACCTCTACGGCCTGACCGTCACCGACGTCCCCTTCGTGCGGGCCGCGCTCGCCGGGGTGGCCGCGCTCGCGGGGGTCCTGCCGGGGCTCCGGCACCTCGACCACGCCGGGTTCCGGGAGGCGCTCCACCGGCTCTTCGCGCTCAAGGAGGAGCTGGCGCCCGGCTCGGAGGGGCTCTACGGCGCCTTCCGCCCCGGCCCGGACGGCGAGCCGGTGCCGCGGCGGATCGACTACGCGGCGCTGGGGCGCGACCGCGCCTCGGCCCACGACGCGCTCCTCACCTGCGTCGGCGCCGACCCCCGCTCCGGCAACGACCTCGACGCGCTCGAGGAGGAGGTGCGCCGGAGGCTCGACGCCTGCGCGCGCGCCCTGCCGCGCGGGGCCTAGAGTCCCGCGGCGACGATCTCGGCGACGTCCATCACCCGGAGCGACTCCTCGCGCCCGGTCTCGTTGATGCCGTCCTTCACCATGGTGAGGCAGAAGGGGCAGCCGGTGGCGACCACGCCGCCCCGGTCGCCGAGGGTGGCCGCCGCCTCGGCCACCCGGTTCTGGTTCACCCGCGTGCCGAGCTTCTCCTCGAGCCACATGCGGCCGCCGCCCGCGCCGCAGCAGAAGCCCTGCCGGCCGTTGCGCGCCATCTCCACCAGGTCGAGCCCCGGCACGGTCCGCAGCACGTCGCGCGGCGCGTCCACCACGCCGTTGTGGCGGGCGAGGTAGCAGGGGTCGTGGAAGGTCACCTGCTGGCCCTCGAGCCCGGCCGCCTGGGCCGGGGTGATGCGCCGCGCCGCCAGCAGGTCGGCGATGAGCTCGGTGTGGTGCACCACCTCGAAGTCGCCGCCGAACTGCGGGAACTCGTTCTTGATGGTGTTGAGGCAGTGCGGGCACTGCACGAGCACCTTCTTCACCCCGCGCTCGTGGAACTTGTCCACGTTGGCCTGGGCCTGCTGCTGGAACAGGTACTCGTTGCCGAGCCGCCGGGCCGCGTCGCCGTTGCAGGTCTCCTCCTCGCCGAGGATGGCGAACTTCACCCCGGCGGCGCGCAGGATCTTGACGATGGCCCGCGAGACCTTCTTCTGGCGGTCGTCGAAGGCGCCGGCGCAGCCCACGAAGAAGAGGTACTCGAAGTCGCCGCCGGTGGCGCGCGGCACGTCGAGGTCGTCGCACCACTCGGTGCGCCGGTTCGAGCCGATGCCCCAGGGGTTCCCCTGCGTCTCCACCCCCTTGAACATGCGGGCCGCCTCGTCGGGGAACGAGGACTCGACGAGCACCTGCTGCCGGCGCATGTCCACGAGGCGCGGGATGTTCTCGATGAGCACCGGGCAGGCGGTCTCGCACCAGCCGCAGGTGGTGCAGGCCCAGACCGTGTCGGCGGGGAGCACGTTGCCGACGAGCGGCGGGAGCCCGGCGACGAGCTGCTCCTTCTCGGCGGCGTCCTTCGAGAGCGCGAGCCGGGTCAGCTCCGGAGCCTTCTCCACGAGGTGGTGCTTGAGGGCCCGGTTGACCTCCTTGTGCGAGAGCGGCTTCCCGGTCACGTAGGTCGGGCAGTGGGTCTGGCAGCGGCCGCACTCGGTGCAGCTGTAGACGTCGAGCGCCTCCTTCCAGGAGAGGTCCTTCGCGATGGCGGTGCCGAAGCTCGCGTCCTCGCTCTCGAGGTCGAGCTTGCGCAGCGCCGCCGAGGCCGACGGGAGCGAGCGCAGGAAGACGTTCGGGAGGCCGGTGATGATGTGGAAGTGCTTCCCGAAGGGGAGAAAGTTGCCGAAGGTGAGGATGATGGCGAGGTGGAGCCAGAAGCCGCCGAGGCCGACGAGGCGCAGGGTGTCGGGCGAGAGGCGCAGGGCGGAGAAGGCGGCCGCCGCGAGCGATCCGGCCGGCGCCCACCAGGTCCACGGCCGGCCCGCGGCCGCCAGCTCGGCGCCGTCGAAGGCCATGTCGGTGAGCATGAGGCCGACGATGAAGCCGAGGATGAGGTTCCCCTCCCAGCTGAGGGTGATCCGGTCCGGCTTCGTCACCGTTCGCCGGTAGACGAAGGCGCAGGCCGCTACCAGGGCCCCGAGCACCATCACGTCCTTCACGAACCCGTACGCCTGCCCGAAGGGGGACTCGGGCGCGAGAAGCGGCAGGTGGAAGCCCTCGGAGAAGCCCATGCCGAAGAGGGTGACGGTCCGCAGCGCCAGCACCAGGAAGGCGGCGAAGATGACGACGTGCAGGTAGCCGGGTCGCTTCTCGCCTGGATCCACCATCCGCTTCTGGCCGAACCCGAACCGGAGCAGCGAGTCGAGCCGCTCCTCGGGATGGTCGAGCCGGTTCTCCCGGCGCAGGGCCAGGAGCGGCAGGATGCGCCGCGTCATGGTGAAGGCGAAGAAGCCGCCCGCGGCGAGCAACAGGAGAGCGGTGGCGATCGGGCTCATGCCTTCGACCGTACGCGGCGCCCTGCCGGGGGCGCAAGGAACCTGCCGGGGGAGGTCGCGGGGCGTCGTCGCGGGGCGCCCGTTCTCTCCGGGTCCGTTCCCGTTCGGGTCGAAACCAGCGATCCCGCGCTCATTTGCTTGCCAAGGGAGCAAGCTTTTGCTCGTTTGTCCGTTCGCATCCTTTTCAACTGTCCGTGGAGGCAGCGATGTTTTCCCGCCGCTACACCCCGATCCTCGCCGCGCTCGGGCTGCTCGCCGCCTGCACCCCGGACGTGAAGCAGCACGGAAACCCCGCGACCGTGACCTACGCGGCCTTCGATCCGACCGCGACGCCGCCGGCCATCCCGCTGCCGAACGACCTCGCGCGAGCGAACGCCGCCTCCACGACCGGCGCGCAGCAGGAGCTGCTCTTTGCCTTCAACCAGGCGGGCGGCTTCTCGAACGACCAGGAGCTGGCGGTCACCATCGACCTCTTCACCGAGGCGGTGACCACCGCGCCCCGCGCCCGGACCGCGCCCGACCTCGACCTCACCACCCTCAAGGTGGTGCCGGCGGTGGGGGCGACGGTGGCGGTGTTCCAGGTGGCCCAGAACTGCCCCACCGGCGCCGACGCGGCGGCGGGCCAGACCTGTCAGCCGATGACGCCGGTGCCGGTGCCCATCTCCACGCCCACCTACGCCAAGTTCGCCGACCACGGCACCCTCTCCATCTACCCCGCGCCCAACCTCCCGGGCTCGGTCGGCTACGTCCCGGGCGCCACCACCGGCGCGCGCCGCTGGCCGGCCGGCGGGAAGTTCGTGGTCGCCCTCCGCGGGAGCGACAACGGCATCAAGACCACCGACGGCACCGTCTTCCAGCCGCAGGCGGCGATGTGGCTCCTGCTGCAGGACAAGGATCTGAGCCTGCCCGCGAACCAGGCGCTGCTGGAGCAGCAGTATCCCGATCCGGCGGTGGCGGCCGCCTTCGGCGCCCAGCTCGAGGCGGTGCGCCAGCAGCTCCTGCCGGCGTTCGGGCTGCTCGACCAGGCGGGGCTCCCGCACC
The DNA here is from genome assembly GCA_021782135.1 of Myxococcales bacterium. Taxonomy (GTDB): domain Bacteria; phylum Myxococcota; class Myxococcia; order Myxococcales; family Anaeromyxobacteraceae; genus Anaeromyxobacter_B. The sequence goes on from JAJXVM010000010.1 coordinate 15,191, forward strand.
GGGAGCTGGCCGACATCACCGCCTTCACCGTGGCCCCGGCCACGGGCGCGGTGGTGCTCGCCGACCCGACCGCCGGGCAGATGCCGCTCCCGTCCGACTTCCTCATCGATCCGGCCACCGCGAAGGTGGTGAACAACCCGGCCTTCTGCGCCGGCCAGGTCGACCCGAACACCGGCACCTGCGCCACGGCCCAGGGGATCGCCACCCTGGACGGGTTCAGCACGACGGCGATGATCCTGGCCCAGACCTCCGGGCCCATCCAGGCGGCGAGCGTGAACGGCCGGAGCGTGATGCTCTTCGACCTCACCACGCCGTCCTCTCCGAAGCAGCTCTACGACGTGGGGGCCGAGCTGGCGAGCAGCGGAGCGGTCAAGGCCGCGTATCTGTCCGAGCCGCCGCCCATCACGCAGGACCTCTCCACCGGCCAGCCCTGCGCGCCGGGCGCGACCGGCTACGCGTCCACCTGCGTCTCGCAAGCCATCGGCCTGCAGCCGGCCATCCCCGATCCGACCGCCGGCACGCCTTTCGACATCGGCCACTCGCTGCCCCCGCTCAAGGAGACGACCGAGTACCTGGTGGTGGTCACGAACCAGGTGAAGGACGCGGCCGGGAACCCGCTCGCACCGAGCACGCTCGCCAAGATCCTGCAGTTCCAGAGCCCGCTCGCCGCCAACGGCAAGTCGCAGCTGGCCGGCGTCTCGGACGTCCAGGCCGCCCAGCTCGAGCAGATGCGCACGCTCACGCAGTCGAGCCTGGCCGCGGCGGGCATCGGCCTCTCCTCGGTGGCGATGGCCTACACCTTCAAGACCCAGGGCATCAGCCAGACCGCCCTCCAGCTCGCCGCCGTCCCCTACTCCTCCTCGGTGGCGCCGCTGATGGTGCCCGGGGCGATCACGCCGGGCGCGATGCCCGCCGGCTATCCCAGCACCGGCATCGCCGAGGTCTTCTCGGCGACGGTGCCGACCCTCGACCCCATCGACCCGAGCACCGGGGCGCTGAACCCGGACAGCAGCAAGTGGACGCCGACCGCGCTGAACGCCTACGTGGTGGTGCCGGCGATCCCCGGCGCGAGCTCCTGTGCCTCCAACCCGGCCCAGTGCGCCCGGTTGCCGCTCGTGGTCTTCCAGCACGGGCTCGGACGGAACAAGAGCGACGTCTTCGCCATCGCCAGCGCCCTCTCCCAGGCCGGCTTCGTCACCGTGGCCATCGACGCGCCGCTCCACGGTGAGCGGGCCTCCTGCGCCGTCGCCGCGGATTGCCTCTGCCCTGCGCCGTCGTCCGGCGGGCAGCCCGTGCCGGGGGGAACCGGAAGCTGTACCGCCACCTGCAGCCCGCCCACCGGCGCGACCAGCATCAACGCCGTTTATCCCAATGGCGTTTGCAGTGCGGGGAGCACGCCCGTCTCGGGCAAGTACTTCGTGAGCGCCAACTTCTTCGCCACCCGCGACGCGCTGCGGGAGGACCTCCTCGACGAGTCGGCGCTGGTGGCCTCGCTGGCGCCGCTCTCGGCCGGGGCCGCCAACCCGGTCTCGACCGAGCTCGCCAACAACGGCGTCGCGCTCGATCCTTCCAAGGTCTACTGGGTCGGCCAGTCGCTGGGCGGGATCCTGGGCACGCTCAACACCGCGGCGAATCCACGCTTCAGCAAGGCGGTGCTGAACGTGCCGGGCGGGACGCTGGTGGACGTCTTCACCCAGTCCCCGAGCTTCCAGACCCAGGTCGCGGCCATCTTCCAGTCGCTGAACGTGCCCGTGGGCTCGCCGCAGTACCTCCAGGCGCTGCAGCTCGCCAAGTGGATCCTCGACGGCGGCGACCCCATCAACTTCGCTGGCCACATCACCGCCGACACCTGGCCGAACCCGCTCGCCAGCGGCGCCGCCCAGCCGGCGAAGGCGGTCTACGGTCAGTACGCCATCTGCGACCAGGTGATCCTCAACCCCTTCGAGGGCTTCCTGCTGGAGCAGGCCGGCGCGGCGAAGGGGTCGGCCGCCGATCCGCTGACCATCTTCACCGTCTCCGGCGCCGGCTCGCCGGGGGCCTGCACCTCGCCCCTGTCCAACCCCGCTCACGGCTTTCTGCTCAACTTCGCCGACGTCACCGCGACCACCGAGGCCCAGTCGGACGCCGCCAAGTGGCTCGCCGGCGCGCTCGCTCCCCCCCCGACCTATCCGTAACGAGGCCCCGCCATGCGCAAGCACATCGTCGCCCTCGCCGCTCTGCTGCTGCCGGCGCTGGCCTCCGCCAGCGGCTACAGCGTCATCAACTACAACCCGCGGGACATGGCCCTCTCCGACGCCGCGGTGGCCGCGCAGATCGGCGCCGCGGCCGTCTACCGGAACCCCGCCGCCCTCGCCGGCATGGAGGGGCTCGACTTCGTCCTGGGCGGCTCGCTCATCGACCTGCGCAGCGACTGGCACGCCACGCCGGCGCAGGAGCAGGCCGGCGTCTCCCCGACCAGCGCCAGCATGTACCCGAAGGCCGTGTTCCCGCCCGCGATCTTCGCCGCCTACGGCGGCGAGCTGTTCGGGCACCGCTTCGGCATCGGCGCCGGGTTCGACATCCCCGCCGGCGGCAACGTCTACTGGCGGAACAACTGGCCCGGTAGCGCCGACATCATCAGCGTGGATCGCCGCGTGTACGCGGGGTACCTGAGCGGCGGGTACGAGCTCGCGCCCGGCCTCAAGCTCGGCGGCGGCATCATCTACTACCGGACCACCGAGCTGCTCGATCGGTCGGTGAACTTCCTCAACTCGCAGGGCTACGGCCAGCTCGGCACGGCCGGGGACGCCTGGAGCTTCGACCTCTCGGCGGAGTGGACGCCGTTCAAGGACGTCCCGCTCACGCTCGCCTTCGACTACAAGCACAAGGCCGACCAGACCCTCACCGGAAAGGCCAGCTTCCAGGGCGTGCCGACCGCGCTGCAGGGGATCGCCGCCGACCAGGACGTGAGCCACGAGCTCACGGTGCCGAACTTCTTCCAGGTCGGCCTCGCCTACCGGGTGGTCCCGCAGCTGCTCGTCATGGGCGAGTACAGCCTCGAGCGCTACGTGGTCTACAAGGAGGACCGCTTCGTCGGCAGCATGGGGACCACCATCGACGTGCCGCGCAGCTGGGGCAACGGCCAGATCTTCCGGTTCGGCGTCGAGTGGAACACGCCGCTCCCGGGGCTCACGGCGCGGGGCGGCTTCCTGCACGACTCGGGCGCCTCGGACGCGATGCACTACTCGCCGACGCTGCCGGACGCGCCGCTCTGGGCCTGGTCGTTGGGCGCGGGCTACGCCTTCCTGCCCGGCTGGACGGTCGACGCCGCCTTCTTCCGGGCCAACTTCGACACCGTGAACGCGGCGAACTCGGTGAGCTTCCCGGGCGTCTACCAGAACTACGCCAACATCTACAGCCTCGGCATCAGCTGGCACGTGCCGGTCGGGCCCAAGGTGGCGCTCGCCGACGAGGGGCGGACGGCGGCGGGGCTGTTCCGGTAACCGGGCGGCGCGGAGGCTCGGGGACGCCCCTCCCCGGCCCTCCCCGCGCGACGGGGAGGGAGTAGCTCCCGGGCAGGCGGGAACCGACCTCTTCCCCTCTCAGGAGTAGCTCCCGGGCAGCGGGAACCGACCTCTTTCCCTCTCCCGCGAAGCGGGGGAGGGTCAGGGAGGGGGTGCCTGCTCAGTGCACCACCGGATCCCCGCCCAGCCCGAACCGCGTCTCGAGGTACCTCCGCAGGATGTCGAGGTACTCGCGCCCCTCGCGCGCGCCGCAGACGAGCCACTCGTCTCCGATGACGAGCGAGGGTACCTTCTCGACCCCGTTGGCGAGCGCCTCCTGGTACTCCTCCAGGACGGCGCGCTCGGTGGCCGGGGCGTGCAAGGCGGCGACGAAGCGGGACATCTGAAGCCCGATCCGCTCCGCCACCTCGATGAGGACGTCGTGGCGGGAGACGTTGAGGCCGGCGACGAGCGCCGCCTCGCGGAGCTTCTCCCGGAGCGCGCGCTCCCACTCCGGCCCCTGCAGCCGCGCCGCCGCCAGCGCGACCAGCGCCGGCAGCGACCAGGCGGGCGCGTCGCCGGTGGTCCAGAGATCCGCGGTGAGGGCGCTGCCGTCCGGCTGCTTCGCCGCCTTGCGAACCTCGCGCGCGCAGGAGCGCCGCTCGACCGGGCTTGGCGCCCGCGGCTCGGGCCGCAGCGGGAAGGGGACGTGGCGGATGGGGGCGAAGAACCCGTCGAGCACCTTGGCCGAGGCGGCGATGCGCTTCTCCGCCAGCCAGCACCAGGGGCTCACGACGTCGCCGTACAGCACCAACTCGACGGGGAATGAAATGGGGTTTCCGGAAGTCACGCGAGGCGCATCTTAGCGACCCGCGCGGGGCGCCGGAATAGACGGCCGAGCGGCCATTCCCCCGCTCATGTCCCGCACACATGGTATCCGTTGACGCCGGTCAGGAAACGATTCAGATCAGGCGCCGCGTTGCCCACCCCGCCTCACGTTTCCGTGCCAGCTCGACCGCGCGCTCGACGTACAGCCGGGCGATGTCCACCCCGCTCACCGCCTCCAGCTCCTCGAAGCCGGGTGAGCTGTTCACCTCCATGATCTTCGGGCCGGAGCGGGACTCGAGCATGTCCACGCCCGCCACCTCGAGCCCGATGACGTGCACCGCCCGCACCGCCGCCTCGGCGTAGGCGGGCGGGAGCTCGAGCGCGGTGCCCTCGCCTCCCCGGTGGATGTTGGAGCGGAACTCCCCGGTGCGCGCCTGCCGCCGCATGGCCGCCACCACCCGGTCGCCCACCACCAGCGCGCGGACGTCCCGGCCGCGCGACTCGGCGATCATCTCCTGGAGCAGGATCTCCTGGCCCATGGACCAGAGGGTGTCGAGCATCCCCTCCACCTCCTCGGTGGAGTTGGCGATCATCACTCCGACCCCCTGCGTGCCCTGGATGAGCTTCACGATGCAGGGGAGCCCGCCCACCTCCTCCAGCGCCGCCGCCACCTCTTCGCGGTAGCGGCACATCACCGTCCGCGGGATGTCGATGCCGAACCGGGAGAGGAGCTGCAGCGCCCGCAGCTTGTCGCGGGCCCGGGCGATGGGGATGGAGTTCGCCAGCACCGGCACGCCCATCATGTCGAGCTGGTTGACCACCGCGAGCCCGTAGCCGGTGATCGAGGCGCCGATGCGCGGGATGACCACGTCGAGCCCGGTGACCTCCTCGCCCCGGTAGGTGAGGCGCGGCGCGCCGCGCGCCAGCACCAGGTTGCAGCGGAGGGTGTCGAGCACCCGGGCGCGGTGGCCCAGCTCGCCGACCGCCTGCACCAGGCGCCGCGTCGAGTAGAGCTTCCTGTTGCGCGAGAGGATGCCGACGGTGAGCCGCTCGGTCGCCGGCAGCTTCACCCTGGCCTTCCGCGGCGCGGGCGCGGCGGCGCGCTTCTTCCGCTTCATGGGCGGTTCACCTTAATTGATCGCTTCCCGCCCGGCTGCTAGAAAACCGAGTCTTACCCGAGGGTCACCCGTGGCAGCCGACTACAAGAGCACCGTCAACCTCCCGCGCACCGACTTCCCCATGAAGGCCAACCTGCCGCAGCGGGAGCCGGAGATGCTGCGCCGCTGGGAGGAGGAGCGGGTCTACGAGAAGCTGGTCGCCCAGAACGTCGCGCGCGGGGCCCCGCGCTTCGTGTTCCACGACGGTCCGCCGTACGCCAACGGCGACATCCACATGGGCCACGCGCTCAACAAGGTGCTCAAGGACGTCATCGCCAAGTACCGCAACATGAAGGGCGAGACCTGCGAGTACCTGCACGGCTCGGACTGCCACGGCCTCCCCATCGAGCTCAAGGTGGACAAGGAGCTCGGCCCGAAGAAGCGCGACATGGACAAGCCGGCGATCATCGCCGCCTGCCGCGCCTACGCGAAGAAGTGGATCGCCCGCCAGAACGAGGAGTTCCAGCGGCTCGGGATCTTCGGCCGCTGGGAGGGCTACGCCACCATGCGGCCGGCCTACGAGGCGGAGATCGTCCGCACGTTCGCCCGCGCCGCCGAGAAGGGCTACCTGTTCCGCGGCAAGAAGCCGGTCTACTGGTGCATCACCGACCGGACGGCGCTGGCCGAGGCCGAGGTGGAGTACGAGGAGCACACCTCCCCCTCGATCCACGTCGCCTTCGACCTGGTCACGCCCCTGCCCGACCCGAAGCTGGCCGGCAAGAGGGCGCGGCTGGTGATCTGGACCACCACCCCCTGGACCCTCCCGGCCAACCTGGCGGTCTCGGCCCACCCCGACTTCACCTACGTCGCCTACCAGCTCGGCGGCGAGGTGGTGGTGGTGGCGAAGGACCTGCTGGCCGCCTTCCTGGCCGAGTGCGCGCCGGGCGAGCTGGCCCTCCAGGGCGCGCCGGCGCCGCACACCCCCGCCGCGCACGAGGCGGCGACCGGCGGCGGCGGCACGGCCCCGGTGGCGGCGCTCGCCCGTCCCGAGCGCGTGCTCGCCCACTTCGATGGCGCGGCGCTCGAGGGGCTGCGCTACCGCCACCCGTTCATGGACCGCGAGTGCCCGGTCATCCTGGGCGAGCACGTCACCCTCGACGCCGGCACCGGCCTGGTCCACACCGCGCCGGGGCACGGGCAGGAGGACTACCAGGTCGGCCAGCGCTACGGGCTCGCGGTGCTCAACCCGGTGGACGGCGCCGGCCGGTTCACCGCCGAGGCGGGCAAGTACGCCGGGCAGAAGATCTTCGAGGCGAACCCGGTCATCGTGGCCGACCTCGCCGCCTCGGGGCACCTGCTCTCCGACCCCAAGGCCTCGCTCCGCCACAGCTACCCGCACTGCTGGCGCTGCCATCACCCGGTGGTGTTCCGCGCCACCGACCAGTGGTTCCTCTCGCTCGAGCACGACGACCTCCGCCAGAAGACGCTGGCCGAGATCGACCGCGTGCGCTGGATCCCGAGCTGGGGGCGCGAGCGCATCCACGGCATGATCCAGAACCGCCCGGACTGGTGCCTCTCGCGCCAGCGCACCTGGGGCGTTCCCATCCCGGTCTTCTACTGCGACTCCTGCGACGAGCCGCTCGTCTCCCCGCCGGTGATGCAGCGGGTGGCCGACGCCTTCGAGCAGGAGGGCATCGAGGCCTGGTACCGCCGGCAGCCGTCCGAGTTCGTCGGCGACGTGAAGTGCGGCAAGTGCGGCGGGAACCACTTCCGGCGCGAGCAGGACATCCTCGACGTCTGGTGGGACTCGGGCGTCTCCTGGGCGGCGGTGGCGGCCAAGACCCCGACCATGGGGATCCCGACCGACCTGTACCTCGAGGGCTCCGACCAGCACCGCGGCTGGTTCCACAGCTCGCTCCTCACCTCGATGGCCATCCGCGGCAGCGCGCCCTACCGGGCGGTGCTCACCCACGGCTTCGTGGTGGACGGCCAGGGCAAGGCGATGTCGAAGAGCCTCGGCAACGGCATCCCGCCCGAGGACATCGTGAAGCAGTACGGGGCCGAGGTGCTGCGGCTCTGGGTGGCGGCCTCCGACTACCGCGACGACGTCCGGCTCTCCGCCGAGATCCTGAACGGCCTCGCCGAGGGCTACCGCAAGATCCGCAACACCCTGCGCTGGGCCCTCGGGAACCTCGACGGCTTCGACCCCGCCGCGGACGCGCTGCCCGAGGCGGAGCTGCTCCCCATCGACCGCTGGGCCGTGGCGCGGCTCGCCGCCTGGGTGGAGAAGGTGACGAAGGCCTACGAGGACTACGAGTTCCACCTCGCCTACCACGCCACCATCCAGTTCTGCGCGGTCGAGCTCTCGGCCCTCTACTTCGACGTCATCAAGGACCGGCTCTACACCTCCCGCAAGGACGGGCCGGCGCGCCGGAGCGCCCAGACCGCGCTGCACGCCATCGCCGGCGACCTCGTGCGGCTGCTCGCGCCGGTGCTCTCCTTCACCGCCAGCGAGGCCTGGGCGTACCTGCCCGGCGCGAAGGCCGAGAACGTCTTCCTCGCCGGCCTGCCCTCCCGGGCGCGCCCGGCCGGCGCCGACGCGCTCGAGGCGCGCTACGCCCGGCTCGCCGAGGTGCGCGCCGCGGTGCAGAAGGCGCTCGAGGAGGAGCGGCGGCAGAAGAAGATCGGCTCCGGCCTGGAGGCGATGGTGACGGTCCACGCCGAGGGCGAGCAGCTGGCGCTCCTGCGCGAGGCGGCCGCCGAGCTGCCCACCCTGTTCATCGTCTCGAAGGTGGCGCTCGCCGAGGGGCCCTTCGCGGTGGCGGTCGCGCCGGCCCCGGGCCAGAAGTGCGCCCGCTGCTGGGTCTACGCGGAGGACGTCGGCGCGAGCCCGCGGCACCCCGAGGTCTGCGGCAAGTGCGCCGCGGCGCTCGAATGAGGCTCGCCGGCAAGTGGCGGCTGCTGCTGGCGCTCTTCCTGGCGCTGGTGGTGGCCGACCAGATCACCAAGTTCCTGGCGGTGGACCGGCTCACCTACGCCTTCCCGCGCGTGGGGGCCACCACCCTGCCGGCGAAGGTCGAGGCGTTCTACCGGCTCCGCTACCTCGAGCCCTACGCCGCCCCGCCCTTCACCGTGTACGCGCCGGTGTGGCGCATGAACTACGTCGAGAACCCGGGGGCGGCCTGGGGGCTCTTCCGCGGGCTGTCGGACGGGGTCCGCAACGCCTTCTTCACCCTGATCTCGATCGGCGCGGTGGCCTTCATCCTCCGCTACTACCGGCGGCTCCGGGAGGATCAGCGCTACCTGCAGGTGGCGCTGACGCTGGTGCTGGCGGGCGCGGTCGGGAACTTCCTCGACCGGGTGGCGCGCCGGTACGTCATCGACTTCGTCGAGTGGTACTGGTGGAACCGGCCCGACATCCGCTGGCCCACCTTCAACCTCGCCGACTCGCTCATCGTGGTCGGGGTGGCGCTGCTCATGCTGCAGCCCTCGCGCCCGCCCGAGCGCCACCCCCTCAGCCGCTGAGGCCCGCATGCTGCCCGTCCTCTTCGAGCTCACCCTCCCCGGCCTGGCCGCGCTCGGCGTCGCCCTGGCCGCGATCGTCGCGCTGGCGCTGCTGCGCGCCGCGAGCCTGCGGCGCGAGCCCCCCCGCGGCGGAAAGCGGCTCTCCCTGGGCGCCGCGCTCTGGCAGGACAAGCTCACCCTGGCCGCGCTCCTCGCCGCGCTCGGGGCGGCCTGGCGGGCCGGGATCTTCGACGGCCCGGTACACCTGCCGCTCCACAGCTACGGGCTCGCCATGGCGACCGCCTTCCTGGTGGCGATCCAGGTGGCCCAGCGGCTCGCGAAGCGCGACGGGCTCGACCCGGAGCGGGTGGGCGATCTCGCCTTCTGGATCGTGGTGGGCGCGCTGGTGGGGAGCCGCCTCTACTTCATCGCGGTGAACTGGGACGACTACTTCGGCCCGGGCGCGACCGTGGCGACGCCGTTCGGGCGCATCCCGCGGCTGCTCGCGGTCTGGGAGGGAGGCCTGGTCTTCTACGGCGGGTTCCTGGGCGCGGTGGCGGTGAGCGCCTGGTACATGCGCCGCCACCGGATGAACTTCCTGCGCTACGCCGACGCGCTCATCCCGGCGGTGGCGCTCGGCCACTTCTTCGGTCGGCTGGGGTGCTTCGGCGCCGGCTGCTGCTGGGGCGGGGTGTCGCACGCCCACATCCCCTGGCTCACCCGCTTTCCGCCGGCCTCGCTGGCCTACCAGAGCTTCGCCGCCCGGCCCAACGCCGCCGAGCTGCTCACCCCCGACCGGCTCACCACCCTCCCCGTCCACCCCACGCAGCTCTACGAGTCCTTCGGGGAGCTCGGCCTGTTCCTGCTGCTCGTGCTCTGGGTGCGCCCTCGCCGGCGCTTCCCCGGGCAGGTGCTCGCGACCTGGCTCCTCTGCTACGCGGTGCTGCGCTCGGTGGTGGAGGCCTTCCGCGGCGACCTGGAGCGCGGGGTGGTGGCCGGCTTCGGGGTGGGACAGTGGACCTCGGTGCTGATCTTCGCCGCCGGCGCCGGGCTGTGGGCCTGGGCCCGGCGCGCGGAGCGGGCGGGGCCTGCCGCGGTCGCCCCGCGCGCGCCGGCGATTTGATCACCGGCTCCGCGCCCCGCTAGACTCGACGCTCCGTGGCCCGACCCCCGCAGACCGGAAGCTCCCCCCGCCCTGCGCCCGCGGCCGGCGCGTCCGCTCCCAAGGAGCAGCACGCCAGCGAGGCGCTCGGCGAGCTCTGCGACGGCATCGAGCGCGAGATGGACGAACTGCGGGCGAGGTACGAGCTCTACTTCCTCGGCGTCGAGCGGGTCGAACCGGTGCGCGACCGCGCCACCCTGAAGCAGAAGGTGGCCCGGCTGCTCACCACCTTCACGCGCAACGCCGGCCTGCGCTTCCGGGTGCAGGCGCTGCACGCGCGCTTCGTCTCCTACGAGCGGCTCTGGGACCGCAACGCCCGCGCCCGAGAGGACGGGACCTACCGCCGCGACCTCTTCAAGGCGCGGCTGCGGCGCGGCGAGAGGCCCGCGGCGGGAGCGGAGAAGAGGCCTGCCGCCGAGGCCGGCGCGCCCGAGAGCGCCGGACCGTCACCGGAGGAGCTCTCCGCCGCGCTCGCGAGCGCGCGGGCCGGGGCGAGCGCGACTCCCGAGCCGCAAGGGGCCGGGGCTCCGCCGGGGAGCACCGCTCCGGCCATGGCGCCGGCGTCGGGCGTCGGTCCGCAGGCCACCGTTCCGGGGACGCCCGCCGGTCGGTTCTACGTCCAGATCGCGTTCCAGGAGGTCAAGCGCTGAACCGAGCCGGGATCCGGGGCTAGAGCAGTTCCCCGTGGGCTGACGCGGTCGGCTCGCCTTCGAGCGGCCGCG
>JAJXVM010000239.1 GCA_021782135.1 Myxococcales bacterium
GGCGCCGGAGCGGGCGCAGCAGCGGGCGGAAGAGGTTCGGCAGGCGCGAGCGCTGCAGGAGCTCCAGGAACCAGGAGCGCATCTCCTCGGCCTGGCCGGACTCCTCCACCCGGAACTTCTGGGCCCAGACCACGGCCGGGCGCCAGAGGAGCTGGTCGAGGAGCACGATCATGGCCGTCATCGCCAGGACCGCCTCGATCATCGCGGCGCGGTCCCCGGCCGCCGCGGCGGCGCTCATGTAGGAGCCGAGCCCCGGCAGGCGGAAGTCGCGGTTCCCGAGCTGGAAGGCCTCGCTCACCATGAGGAAGAACCAGCCGCCGGCCATGCTCATCATGCTGTTCCAGACCAGGCCGATGGTGGCGAACGGGAGCTCCACCTGCCGGAGCCGCTGCCACCAGGAGAAGCGGTAGAGGGTGGCGGCCTCCGAGAGATCGCGGGGCACGCTCCGGAGCGAGTAATAGAAGCTGAACGTCATGTTCCAGGCCTGGCCGGTGAAGATCATCAACACCGCCGCCAGCTCGAGCCCCAGGTTCCGGTGCGGGAAGACCGCCACCAGGGCGAGCACCAGCCCGGGCATGAAGCCGAGCACCGGGATGCTCTGCAGGATGTCGAGCAGCGGGATGAGCACCCGCTCGGCCACCCGGTCCCGGGCCGCCCAGTACCCGTAGGCCAGGGTGAACCCGAGCGAGATCGCGTAGGCCGCCAGGCCGCGGCCGAGCGAGAGGAGCGTGTAGCGCGGCAGCGCCCGCGGGGAGAGGTCGATGACCACCGCCGGATCGAGCGCCCCGGTCCACTGTCGCGCCAGCCGGACCAGGCCGAACACCGCCCCCCCGAGCGCCAGGAGCAGCAGCAGGTCCACCGCCCCGAGCCGCCGCGAGCGGTCGAGGAAGGCGATCGCCTGCCCCCAGAAGGTCGAACGGCGTCGAGTCAAGTCGGGAAGCTCCTCGCCGGGCGAGCGGTCGCCCGGCTCCATCCTGAGTTGCCACGGCAGCCAGTCAAGCGGAACTTGGCTCCGGGACCGGAATGCGCGCCCCCGCGCCCATCGAGGACCACGCCCTCATCGGCGACTGCCGCTCCGCGGCGCTGATCTCGCGGGCGGGCGTGGTGGACTGGCTCTGCTGGCCGCGCTTCGACAGCCCGCCGGTGCTCGGCGGCCTGCTCGACCCGGAGGCCGGGAGCTGGAGGCTCGCGCCGTCCGCTCCGGCCCGCTCGACCTGGCGCTACCTCCCCGGCACGAACGTCCTCGAGACGGTCCACCGCGCCGACGGCGGCGTGCTCCGGGTGACCGACTGCATGACGGTGCTGGACCAGGCGGACAAGGCCCGGCTGCTCCAGCCGGAGCACGAGCTCCTGCGGATCGCCACCTGCGAGTCGGGGGAGGTGCCGGTGGAGGTGGCCCTCGACCTGCGGCCCGACCTCGGCCTCGGCCGCGGCCGGTGGCGCGACGCGGGGCGGCTCGGGCTGCGGTTCGAGTCGGGCGCGGGGCTCTTCGCGCTTTGCGCCGACCGGCCGGTGCGCCCGGGCGAGCGCGGGGCGGAGGGTGCCTCCCGGCTGCGCGCCGGCGAGACGGCACGCTTCTCCCTGATCTACGCCGGCGAGGGGCCCGCGGTGCTGTCGGCGCTCGGCGCCGAGGCCGACGCCACCCTGGCGCGGACGGAGCGTTACTGGCGGCGGTGGGCCGGGCGCGCCCGCTACGGCGGGCCCTTCCGCGAGGCGGTGGTGCGCAGCGCCCTCGCGCTCAAGCTCCTCGCCTACGCGCCGTCGGGGGCCATCGTCGCCGCCCCGACCACCTCCCTGCCGGAGCGGCTGGGGGGCGGCCGCCCACTTCGTGCACGCGGGGGGCGGGATCGACCGGGACACCGCGGACATGCTCGTGGGCTTCGGCCGCTACGTCTGCGAGCGCTGGCGGGAGCCCGACGAGGGGATCTGGGAGCCGCGCGGCGGGCGGGCCCAGAACACCTTCTCGAAGGTGCTCTGCTGGGCGGCGCTCGACCGGCTCCTGCACCTCGAGAGCCGGGGCCACCTGCCCCGGATGCCGCGCGATCGCTTCTGCGAGGTGCGCGCCGCGATCCGGGCCCTCGTGGAGGAGCGGGCCTGGAGCCCCGCCCTGCGGAGCTACACCGCCCGCCTCGACGCGGGCGCCCTCGACGCGAACCTGCTGCTCCTCCCCTGGTACGGATACTGCGCCCCGGGCACGGCGCGGATGCGCGCCACCTGGCGGCGGATCTCGCGCACGCTCTCCGCCGGCGGGGCCCTGCTCTACCGATACCCCGAGTCGATCGGCGCCGGCGACGCGGCGGGCCGGCCGGCCCCACCTCCCGCACCAGCGCGCGGCGCCCCGGGCCCGGCCCCGTCACGCGACGGGGGCCCCGCCGTGAGGGCCGCGAACTGGGCCATCTGGGGCTTCGGCGCGACCGCGCTCTTGACCGTGCTCATGGCCGGGATCCAGGGGCTCGGCTTCACCCGCATGAACATGCCGTTCCTGCTCGGCACGATGCTCTCCCCCCCACCGCGACCGGGCGAAGGTGCTGGGGGTCCTGGTGCACCTCGCGAACGGCTGGATCCTCGCCCTGTTCTACGCCATCGCCCCGCAGGCCTGGGGCGGCGCCACCTGGTGGCGGGGCGCCGTGCTCGGCCTCGTCCACGCCGCGGTGGTGCTCACCGTGGCGATGCCCATCCTCCCGGGCCTGCACCCCCGCATGGCGAGCGAGCAGCAGGGCCCCGACGCCGGCCGGCTGCTCGAGCCGCCCGGCTTCCTGGGCCTCCACTACGGCTGGCAGACGCCGCTCTGGTTGACGGCGGGGCACGTGCTCTACGGCCTGGTCCTCGGCCACTTCCTGCCGCGCCACCGACCGCGGGGTCGACGGCCGTCGCGATCCGGGTCGAGGGCGCGCGTCACGCGGCCGCGGCGGTCACTACCTTTCGGTCGAGGGACCGCGGGGGGCCGCGGCGAGCTTCGCCGAGGAAGTCGGATGGCAGACGCTGGGCCGAGGACGCGAAGGAGAGGGCCGCCGCGCTGGCTGGTGGTCACGGCGGCCATCGTCCTGGCGATCGCGGGCGCGCTCCGCTTCGCGCTCAACCCCATCCTCGAGGCGCACGTCCGGGACGTGCTCTCGCAGATGAAGGGGATGTCGGTGACCTTCGCCGACCTGTCGGTCTCGGTCTTCCGGCTCTCCGGCGAGATCACCGACCTCAAGGTCGAGAAGCGCTCGTCGGCGGTCGCCCGCGGAAAGCCGCTCTTCTTCGTGCGCCGGATGAGCGCCGGCCTCTACTGGCGGGAGCTCCTGCACGGCCACGTGGTGGCGAAGGCCGAGCTCGACCACCCGAAGGTGAACCTCATCGCCGCCCACGAGAAGTCGCGGCAGCAGACCGAGGTGCCCGACCTGGCCGAGAAGCTGAAGAAGCTGGCGCCCTTCAAGCTCGATCGGATCGCCATCAAGGACGGCGAGCTCACCTTCACCGACGCCACCGAGCCCGAGCAGGCGCAGCTCTGGCTTCACGGCGTGCAGGCGACGGTGGAGAACTTCGCCACGCGCCCCGCCCTGCAGCGTGGCTCGCCCACGGTGCTGGCGCTCTCGGGCACGCTGCAGCGCACCGGGCGGGTCTCGGTCTTCGCCAGCGCCGACCCGCTCGCGAAGGGGCTCACCTTCGCGGGCCAGGCGCGGCTCGCCGGCCTCCACCTCACCGAGCTGGCCTCGTTCATGGCGGCCAGGAGCGGACTCGAGCCGGCGCGAGGCACGATCGATCTGTCGGCCCGCTTCGAGGCGCAGGACGGTCGCATCACCGGGGCGCTCCGCCCGGTCCTGAAGGCCCCGGGCGTCAAGGCGAAGAACGGCGCGGGGATCTTCAAGCGTCTCGAGGCGGCGATCGCCGATTCGGCCCTCGAGGTCTTCTCCGACCGGGTCCCCTCCCGCGACGCCGTGGCGACGACCCTTCCCATACGCGGCGAGGTGAAGGATCCCAAGGCGCAGGTCTGGCCGACCGTGTTCGCCCTGCTCCGCAACGCCTTCGTGACCGGGGTGACCGACAGCGTGGCCGGGCTCGCGCCGCACGCGCAGGCGAGCCGGTGAACCGGGCGCGGCTCGCCGCCGCGGCGCTGCTCTGGACCTCCTGCATCCACGCCCGCCAGGTGGGCGAACCGGAGCAGAAGAAGGAGCAGGCGCGGGAGGAGCCCGCCCTCGCCGGCCGGCGCCTGCCGGCGAAGGCGGGCCGCCCGCCCATCGCGCCGTCTCCCGAGGCGCTGCTGGCGCCGGGTGGGGCGAAGCAGATCCAGTCGGCGCTCACCCGCAAGGGGCTGCTCGCCCAGGGCCACGAGACCGGAAAGCTCGACGAGAGGACCAGCGCCGCCCTCCGCAAGTTCCAGGAGCGGCAGGGGCTGGCGGCCACCGGGGCGCCCGATCACGAGACCTTGCGGCAGCTCGGGCTCGACCCGAAGCGCGTCTTCCGGACCCGGCCCGGCGCCGACCAGGCGCGCGAGCCCGAATTGGAGCAAAAGGGCGAAAAGTAGAGAAACGTAGGCAGGAAAGCCGAACCTCCCATTGGGGATGGGTCATCGGCGCGGGGTTGTCAGCCGGGCCCCTCATGCACAGCTTCCGGGCTCAGGGGATCCCGCGCCTGGTCCCCGGACAAGGAACCGGCCGTGCAAGCAGTCGAGACCGCGCCCACGCGGGCGTCGATCCAGCCCCACCCGCGGTTTGGAGGAACTCGAGATGGCCTGCGACATCGCCCGCGAGCGCGAAGGTGAACGAGTGGTCCTGCGCGTCTCCGGCGAGCTGGATCGGGTTGGCGCGTGGTCGCTGCGCGAGCTGGTCCAGAAGGAGAAGACGGCGGGGCTGACCCTCGACTTCAGTCTGGTCCGCAGCTTCTCCGACATCGCGGTGGCCGTCCTGGCCCGCGCCCTGACGGAGATCCAGCGCCCGTTCGTGCTGCGCGGGCTGCGCCAGCATCAGCTCCGGATGTTCCGTTACTGCGGCGTGGACGTCTCCGAGGCCCCTGCCGCCCGCGCCGAGCCGGTCGCGCAAGCCCGCCAGGCCTGACGCGCGGCGCGAGCCGGCGGATCTCGGGCCCGGCGCCGCCTCGACCCGGCGCCGGCGCGCGGGGCGCGTCGCGGTGGCTAGACCGTGGCCGCGCCGCGCCGCAGCACGGCGAAGATGAGGCTGATGACGGCGAGCACGAGCAGCAGGTGGATCCACCAGCCCATGGCGGCGCCGCTCACCATGCCCAACGCCCAGAGCACGAACAGGATGATCGTGATCGTCCAGAGCATCGCAGACTCCTTTCTGGATCAAGGCTAGGCATCGGAAGGGGGCGGGGCGAGGCGGCGCGCCCGCCCTGCCCGGCCGGCGCCCGCATATCCGCCGCACGGCGGGGCGCCGGGCCGCACG
>JAJXVM010000240.1 GCA_021782135.1 Myxococcales bacterium
GAGGCGGCCGGCCCCGGCGCGGCGCTCGTGGGCCTGGGGGTGCCGCACCGCCTGAGCGGGCCGGAGAGCCTGCTGCGCGACCTGGAGCGGCGGCTCGGGGACGCGGGGTTCGCGCCCGAGGCGGGGGCCGGCGCGACGTGATCGCCCGCGCCGTTCAAACGATGGCCCAGGGGCGCGGCCGGAAGAGCTCGTCCCAGGTCTCGAGCGCGAAGCGATCGGTCATGCCCGAGACGAAGTCGGTGATGGCCCGCTCGGGCGGCTCCCCCTCGCGCGGCGCCACGCCGAAGCGGATGGCGCAGCGCTCGGCATCCTCGCGGCACCAGGAGAAGACGTCCCGCAGGATGCGCTGCGCCTTCACGAACTCGTCGTGCACCACCGGGTTCTCGTAGACGCGCCGGTAGAGGAAGTCGCGCAAGGCCAGCAGCGCGCCGTGGGTCTCGGGGCTCATCTCGATGTGGCCGCCGCCGTCGAGGTCGGAGGCGCGGATCACGTCGCCGATGAGCGCGGCCAGCCGCGAGCCGGTGGAGCTGCCCACCACCCGCCGGATCTCGGCCGGCACCTCCTCCTCGGTGAGGAGGCCGGCGCGGACGGCGTCGTCCAGGTCGTGGTTCACGTAGGCGATCACGTCGGCCAGCCGGACGATCTCCGCCTCGAGCGTGAGCGCCTTCGCCCCGGGACCCTTCATGAGCACCTGGCCGCGCCCCTTGGAGTGGCGCAGGATCCCGTCGCGCACCTCGGCGGTGAGGTTCAGCCCCCTCCCGTCGGCCTCCAGCACCTCCACCACCCGCAGGCTCTGGACGGCGTGGTGGAAGCCCCCCGGCAGCACCTCGTTCAGCACCCGCTCGCCGGCGTGGCCGAAGGGGGTGTGGCCGAGGTCGTGGCCCATGACCATCGCCTCGACCAGCATCTCGTTGAGGCGGAGCGCGCGGGCGATGGAGCGGGCCACCTGCCCCACCTCGAGGGTGTGGGTGAGCCGGGTCCGGTAGTGGTCGCCCTTGGGGGCGAGGAAGACCTGCGTCTTCCCCTTGAGCCGGCGGAAGCTCTTGCAGTGCAGCAGCCGGTCGCGATCCCGCTGGAACACGGGCCGCATGTCGTCCTCGGGCTCCGGCCGGTCCCGCCCCCGGCTGGCGGGCGATCGCGCGGCGCGGGGGTGGAGCGTCCGGTCCTCGAGCTCCTCCAGCATCTCGCGGATGGTCCCTGGCATGTCAGGCTCCGTAGAACATCGCCTCGAGCACGGCGATGAAGACGTTCGAGAGCGCGTGGAACGCGATGGGCGCGCTGAGGTCGCCGGTGCGCTCGCGCAGCCAGCCGAAGATCAGCCCCG
Organism: Myxococcales bacterium; assembly: GCA_021782135.1. Taxonomy (GTDB): domain Bacteria; phylum Myxococcota; class Myxococcia; order Myxococcales; family Anaeromyxobacteraceae; genus Anaeromyxobacter_B. The sequence continues at coordinate 1,325 of JAJXVM010000240.1, forward strand.
GGAAGAAGGTGGCGAGCCGCCAGGGCTGCGGCACGACCAGGTGCCCGAGCGCGAAGAGCCCCTGGGTGGCGAGAAAGCCGTACCCGAGCCGCGCGCCGAAGACGCGCGCGCCGCGCTCGGGGTGGCTGGCGGCGAAGGTGGACTGCATCCAGCCCCGGTAGAAGAGCTCCTCCGGGAGCGCCACCACCAGGAACTGGTTCAGCACGAGCAGCAGCGGCCGCTCCGGGAGCCGCAGGTGGAACTGGGCCGGCAGGTAGTAGGGCCCGACCACGCGCGTGACCGCCTCGGGGAGGCGCGGCAGCATCCAGCCGTAGGTCCAGAAGCCGGCGAAGAAGACCGGGAAGACCAGCAGCGCCAGCCCGAGCGCCAGCCCGAAGCCCCGGGCCCAGGCGCGCCAGGTGCGCGGATCGGAGGCCCCCCACCACGGGAAGCCGTGGTCCGGCCAGCGCTCCCCGCGGTGGTGCAGCTTGTGATCGGGGTACCAGATGAAGAGGAAGGCGGCCAGGCCGGCGGCGTTCCCCCGGAGCAGGCCGGTGGGGTCGAGCCGGAAGAGCTGCCAGGCGACCGCCAGCAGGGCGATGACCTTGGCCCAGGTCGCGAGCAGCTCGCGGCGGGCGCCGGCGGGATCCGAGGCGGCGGGCTCGATGGTCACGGCGAGGCCTCGCCGGCCGGCGGGCGCTAGGCCGGCTCCGGCGCCCCGAGGGCGCGGCCCACCACCGCGACCGCGTGGGCGGGGTCGAAGGGCTTGCGCAGCACCACGTCCGCCCCGAGCCGCCGGTAGTCCTCCATCTCCTTGTCGGAGAGGCGCGAGCTCATGAGCACGAGGTAGGTCTTCTTCCAGTGCGGGTGCGCCTTGACCAGCCGGCAGACGTCGGTGCCGTTGATCTTGGGCATGTAGATGTCGAGGAGCAGCACGTCCGGGTCGAGCGAGGTCATCTTGCGAAACACCTCCTCGCCGTCCCGGGCCTCGCCGACCTCGTAGCCCGCCTCCTCGAAGGCCGCGGACAGCGAGTCGAGGATCGCGGGCGAGTCGTCCACGATGAGGATGGTCTTCCGCTTCCCCATGCCCGTTCGTTTATCGCGGAGAGGCGCGTCTTGTCGAGGAAACGGACCGGGCCGCGCCCCGGCGGCGCGCCCGCCGCAGCGCCAGGGCGCCGAGGAGGATCGAGAGCAGCGCCGGCTCGCTCCCGGCGGTGGCGCAGCCCCCGCCGCTCGTCGCCGCCTGCACGGCCGACCGCGGCGGGGCCGGGTCGCCGCAGGAGGGGCCGGCGCCGTACTGGTTCACGACCATGGTGACGACCGGGTTCCGCCACCAGAGGGCGCAGCCGGCGGTCGAGTTCTGGATGGTGGTCATCCGCTGCCAGTAGCCGTCCGGCGGCGCGAACGTCCCCTGGTTGCCGGTGGTGACGCAGGCGTTCGAGGGAACGTAGCCGACGGGGTAGACGGTGCAGATGCCGTTCACGTCGCTGGGGGTGAGGACGCGCTTCGAGGTCTCCCCCGGCGGCGCGGTGGCCGACATGGTGGCGCCGGTGTAGGGGTTCGGGTGGGCCAGCCCGAGCACGTGGCCGAGCTCGTGGGTGACCGTGTTCCGCACGTCCATGTAGATGCAGTTCGACTGCGCGTAATCGGTGCAGGTGCAGGTCGAGGAGGGGCTCGAGACCCCCGACGGGCACGCGGCCAGCGGCGGCCCCGGGCCGCCCGGCGGATCGACGCAGGTGAAGTACCAGCCGTCGAGGTTCCCGAGCGGATTGCTCGGGCTCACGAGCGATCCCGCGGTGCCGTCCCAGTCCTGCAGCTCCATGTCGGCGTCGAAGATCTCTCCCGTCGCGCTGACGTAGGTCAGGGTGGTCAAGGCGATGATCATCAGGTCGGACGAGCCGGAAGTCGGGTTGTTGACCGTGTCATCCCAGCAGCCGTACTTGGAGGAGCAGTCGGAGCTGGCGAGGCAAGCGTCGTTCGAAGGCACGACCTTGCTGCAGAGCCCCCTGCGCCAGACGATGAGGTTCGTGTCGCCCTGTCCGAAGTAGCCGGTGGTGATGCTGTCGGTCACGCCGCCGTCCACGATCCTGGCCGCGGTGCAGGGGGCCCCTTCGCCGGCGCGGGTGGCGCTCCCCCAGGTCGGGAAGGTCGTGCGGACCGCCGAGAGGGAGGCCGGGCCGGCCGCGAGCGCGGGCCGGGCGCCGAGCAGGAGCAGGGCGAGCCAGGAGGTGGCCCTCACCGTGCCTCCTCCACGCGCCGCTTCAGCTCGGCCAGCGGCATCGGCTCCAGCGCGCGCTCCCCGGCCGCCAGCGGCGAGGGGACGACGTCCATGTCCCCCGCGTCGGGGCGGGCGGTGCGGCCGGCCAGCGAGAACTTGCCGAGCCCGAGCCCGGTCACGCCGTAGGCTCCGGCCGGCCCGCGGACGAGGAACAGGGCCACGTCCTCTCCGTCGCGGAACGAGGGCGCGCCGGCCACGATCTGGCCGATGGGGCCCACCTCGCCGCCGGGCACGGTGACCGTGAGCCGGGCCGGCGCGTGGCCGCGCCAGACCTCCGAGACCCGCACCTCGACGTCGGTGAGGATCCGGCCCCCCGCCCAGCGCGCGGCGTGCCGCCGAACCTTGCCGCGCACCACCGCGTCGGAGGCGCGGGCGAGCGACTCCACGCTCTGCTGGAGCGCCACCGCGGCGAGCGAGGACGCCGCCGGGAGGAGCCAGAGCAGCAGGAGCCACTTGCGCATGGAATCATCCTAGTCTGTGCTAGGTTTCGCCCGCCATGGACAAACCGCGCGTTCGCTTCGCCCCCTCCCCGACCGGTTACCTTCACATCGGCGGTGCCCGGACGGCGCTCTTCAACTGGCTCTGGGCGCGGCGCACCGGCGGGACGTTCGTGCTCCGCATCGAGGACACCGACCGGGACCGCTCCACCCAGCAGGCGGTGGAGGCCATCTTCGACGGGATGCGCTGGCTGGGCCTCGACTGGGACGAGGGGCCCGACGTCGGCGGCCCCCACGGGCCGTACTTCCAGACCGAGCGGCTCGACCTCTACCGCGCGCACGCCGAGCGGCTCGTCCGCGAGGGCAAGGCCTACGCCTGCTACTGCACCCGGGAGGAACTGGACGCGCAGCGCAAGCAGGCCGAGGCCGAGAAGCGCCAGTTCAAGTACCCCGGCACCTGCCGGGAGAAGCCCTACGACCCGTCGAAGAAGCACGTGATCCGCTTCCGGGTTCCCGAGACCGGCTCCACCTCCTGGGACGACCTGGTGAAGGGCACCATCGGCACCCCGCACGACACCCTGCAGGACGAGGTCATCCTCCGGGGCGACGGCATCCCGCTCTACAACTTCGGCGTGGTGGTGGACGACGTCACCATGAAGATCACGCTGGTCGGGCGCGGCGACGACCACGTCAACAACACCGCCCGCCAGATCCTCATGTACCAGGCGCTCGGCTACGAGGTGCCGGTCTTCGCCCACTTCCCCATGATCCTGGGCGCCGACAAGACCCGGCTCTCGAAGCGGCACGGCGCCACCAGCGTCACCGCCTACCGCGACATGGGCTACCTGCCCGAGGCGGTGGTGAACTACCTCGTGCGGCTCGGCTGGTCGCACGGCGACCAGGAGCTCTTCTCGCTCGAGGAGATGATCCGGCTCTTCGACATGAAGGACGTGGGGGCCACCGCCGGCGTGTTCAACCCCGAGAAGATGCAGTGGGTGAACCACGAGTGGCTGAAGCGACTCTCGCCGCCCGAGCTGGCGAAGCGCGCGCTCCCGCACTTCCGGGCCGCCGGCCTCCCGGCGGAGGACGACGCGAAGCTGCTCCACGTGGTCACGGTGGCGCAGGAGCGCGCCCGGACCCTGGCCGAGTACCCGGCCCAGTTCCGCTACTTCTACGCGCCCGTCGCGCTCGACCCGAAGGCCGGGGACAAGTTCCTCGTCTCCGGCAACGCCCCGCTGCTCCAGGCGGTGCGGGACGGCGTCGCCGGGATGGAGCGGCTCGAGACGCAGGCGCTCGAGAAGCTGTTCCACGCCGCCGCCGAGAGCCGCGGGCTCGGGGTCGGCAAGG
>JAJXVM010000241.1 GCA_021782135.1 Myxococcales bacterium
CGGGCCGGCGCGCCCGGTTCCGCCCGTGCCCGCCCGGCACACCCGCGCCTTCCTCAAGGTCCAGGACGGCTGCGATGCCGGCTGCGCCTACTGCGTCCTCCCGCGCGCGCGCGGCCCCTCCCGCTCGCTGCCGTTCGACGAGGCGCTGGCGCGGATCGCCGCGCTGGGCCGGGCCTCGCCCGAGGTGGTGCTGGCCGGGATCCACCTCGGCCACTACGGGCGCGACCTCTCGCCGCGGCGGAGCCTCGCCGAGCTCGCCGGCCGCGCGGCCGGGGAGGCGCTGGCGCATCGCCTCCGGCTCTCCTCGATCGAGCCGCTGGAGGCGCCGCTCGAGCTGTTCCGCGGGCCGGGCGCGAGGCGGCTCTGCGACCAGCTGCACCTCCCGCTGCAGAGCGGCTCGGACCGCATCCTGGCGGCCATGCGGCGTCCCTACCGAGCCGCGGAGTGGGCGCGCGCGCTGGACGGGGCGGCCGGCGCCCTGCCCGGCGGGAACCTGGGCGCCGACGTGCTGGTCGGCTTCCCCGGCGAGACCGACGAGGACCACCGGGCCACCGTGCGGCTCGTGGAGGGCTCGCCGCTCACCTACCTCCACGTCTTCACCTTCTCGCCGCGCCCGGGGACCGCGGCGGCCGACCTGCCAGGGGCGGTGCACGGCCGGGTCGCTCGCGAGCGCGCCGCCGAGCTGCTCGCGCTCTCCCGGGGGCGCGCCCGGGCCTACCTCGCCGCCCAGCGCGGGCGCCGGCTCGAGGTGGTGGTGGAGCGGGCGGGACCCGCCTCGTGCGAGGGCACCGCGCGCAGCGGAGTCGCGGTCCGCTGGCCCTGGACCGGGGAGGTCAGGGGCCAGCTGGCCGAGGTGGACGTCACCGACAGCGATGGGGAGCGCTGCCTGGGACGCGCCCGTACCCCCTAGGCAAGTTGCCGCCCGCGGGGGGGCGGCCTAAGACTCCGCCATGCGGCTCGCCGACGGCAGGCTGGTGCCGGACCTGCGCATCGACGCCGGCGTGGTGGCCCGCTGCCGCGAGCTGGGGGAGCGGATCACGGCGCCGGTCCTCGAGTTCGTGGAGCGCCACACCACCGTCTCGATCGAGCGGTCGGTGCTGCGGCTGTTCGGATTCCACGGGGCCTCGTCCGGCGGCGTGCCCTTCGCGAACCTGATCGTGGACGAGCTGCACGCGCGCGGACTGGTCGGGCGCGGGGCCGCCTGGTGGCTCGGCTGGGCGCTGCGGCAGGGAGCGCGCGACCCGCTCCAGGTCGCCGAGCGGATCGCCGCCCTCCCGCGCCACCCGCCGCCGCTCCCGCCGGCGGAGGACGAGGCGCTGCGGACCGAGCTGCGCCGGGAGGCGCGCGCCGCCGCGGCCGAGCTGCGCGCCCGGGTGGAGGCGCGCGACGCGCTCAAGGCGGAGCTGGGGGTGGGGCCGCTGCCGCACAAGTACCTCATCGTCGCCTCCGGGAACATCCACGACGACGTCGAGCAGGGGCGGGCGGCGGCGCAGGCGGGCGCCGACGTCGTCGCGGTGATCCGCTCGACGGCCCAGTCGCTCCTCGACTACGTCCCGCACGGCGCCACCACCGAGGGCTACGGCGGCACCTACGCCACGCAGGAGAACTTCCGCATCATGCGCGAGGCGCTCGACGCGGAGTCGCGCAAGCTCGGCCGGTACGTGCACCTCACCAACTACTCGTCCGGCCTCTGCATGAGCGAGATCGCCATCGCGGCGGCGTGGGAGCGGCTCGACATGCTGCTCAACGACGCCATGTACGGCATCCTCTTCCGCGACATCAACATGAAGCGGACGCTCTGCGACCAGCACTTCTCGCGCCGCATCTGCGCCTTCGCCGGCATCGCGATCAACACCGGCGAGGACAACTACATCACCACCGCCGACGCCGACGAGGCGGCCCACACCGTGATCGCGAGCCACTTCGTGAACGAGAGCTTCGCCCACCGCGCCGGGCTCCCCGACCGCCTCATCGGGCTCGGGCACAGCTTCGAGATCGATCCGGCCCGGGAGGACACCATCGCCCGCGAGCTGGCCCAGGCCCTGCTCGTGCGGACCCTGTTCCCCGGAGCGCCCATCAAGTACATGCCGCCCACCAAGCACAAGCAGGGGGACATCTTCTTCAGCCACGTCTACGACGCCATGAGCGACGTGGTGGCCTGGCTCACCGGGCAGCACATCCAGCTCCTCGGCATGATGACCGAGGCCATGCACAACCCCTTCCTCATGGACCGCTACGAGGCGCTCAAGACGGCGAGCTACGTCTACCGCGCGTGGCGCTCGCTGGGGGGCGACCTGCAGCTCCGGCCGGGCGGGGTGGTGGAGCGGCGCGCGGCCGAGACGCTCTCCCGGGCGGTGGGGCTGCTCGAGGAGGTGGCCGAGGAGGGGCTGTTCCAGGCCATCGGCAAGGCCCGCTTCGGCGACGTCGCCCGGGCCGAGGACGGCGGCAAGGGGCTGGAGGGCGTCGTGCCGCGCGGCGAGGACTACTTCAACCCGTTCCTGGAGATTTTGGAGGGCGCCGTATGAGAAGGGCACTCATCTTCGGCGCCGCGGCGCTGCTCGCCTCCTGCGCCGGGCGGCGCGGGCCCCCGGAGCCGGCCCCCGGGCGCGAGGAGGGGATGGCGAGCTACGGGGTGGGCGCGCTCACCTTCGAGGCGCCGGCGGGCTGGCGCGCCAGCGGGGAGCCGCGCCGGTTCACCCTGCTGCGGCCGGACGAGCGGGCCAAGCTCGACGTGCAGCAGGTCGATCGCCGCTTCAAGGGGGAGAAGGAGTGCCTCGCGGACGCCGAGGCGGCGCTCGCCCGCGGCAGCGACGGGTTGCAGAACCTGCGCCGGCACGACACCACCTTCGGCGGAAGGCGCGCCATCCTGCAGGAGGCCGACGCCGGCCAGTGGCACGGCTGGGCCTGGGCGGTGTGCGATCGCCAGACGCAGTACCGGCTCTTCCTCACCGGGCGGTCGCCGCTCCCGCCCGACGTGCTGCGCGCCCAGCGGGTGCTCCTCTCTTCGGCGCGGGTGGCGGGGGGGCGGTGACCGGGGCCGGCGGCGCGGGCCTGGTGCGCCCCTACGGCGACCGCCGGGACGACGGGGTGGTGCAGCTCTCGTTCGTCCTGCCGGTCCCGGCGGGAGAGCGGGCCCGGGAGGCGGCGCTGCGGCTCGTGCGGGCGATGGGGCTCGAGGGCGCCGAGGTGGCGGCCATGGAGCGCGCGGCCGAGGGGTACACGTTCTTCGTCGTCTACGGCCGCACCGGCGCGGCGGTGGACTGGGACGCCGTCCAGGTGCCGGAGGTGGTGGTCCGCAAGAGGTCGTTCGACGAGCTGAACGCCGCGGTGCTCTCGCAGCTCGGGCGGCGCATCGTGGTGCTGGGCGCCTGCACCGGCTCGGACGCGCACGCGGTGGGGATCGACGCCATCATGAACATGAAGGGCTACGCCGGCGACTACGGGCTCGAGCGCTACCCGGCCTTCGACGCCCGGAACCTCGGCGCGCAGGTGGAGAACGCCCGGCTGGCCAGGGCGTGCCTGGAGGCCGGCGCCGACGCGGTGCTGGTCTCGCAGGTGGTCACCCAGCGCGACGTCCACAAGGACAACGCCCGCGCCCTCGTCGAGGAGCTGGAGCGGCTCGGGGCGCGGTCGCGCACCCTGGCGCTGCTCGGGGGGCCCCGCATCGACCACGCGCTCGCGCTCGCGCTCGGCTTCGACGCCGGCTTCGGCCCCGGCACCCGGCCCTCCGACGTGGCCAACTTCATCGCCGCCGCGGTGCTGCGCCGCGCGGGGAAGGAGCCGCGGTGAGCGCCGGGCCGGGCACGGTGAGGCTGCGGCTGCGGCTCTCGCAGGCCGACGCCCACTACGGAGGCGACCTGGTGGACGGGGCCCGGATCCTGGCGCTCTTCGGCGACGTCGCGACCGAGCTGCTCGTGCGCCTGGACGGCGACGAGGGGCTGTTCCGGGCCTACGACGCGGTGGAGTTCCTGGCCCCGCTGCACGCGGGCGACTTCGTCGAGGCGGAGGGCGAGATCGTCCAGGTGGGCGAGACCTCCCGCCGGATGCGCTTCGTCGCCCGAAAGGTGATCGCCCCGCGCCGCGACCTGTCCGACAGCGCCGCCGAGGTGCTCGCCGAGCCGGTGGTGGTCTGCCGCGCCTCGGGCACCTGCGTCACCCCGAGGCCGAAGCAGCGGCTCCGGACCGGCGGCGCCGCTCCCGCGCCGGGCGAGGAGGGGCCGGGGAGGGGCCCGTGAGCGCCCCGGTGATCATCACCGCCGCGGTCGTCGGCGCGGAGGTCACGCGCGCGCAGAACCCGGCGGTGCCCTACCTGCCGGCCGAGATCGCGCGGGAGGCGGTGGACGCCTGGCGCGCCGGCGCCGCCTGCCTCCACCTGCACGCGCGCTGGCCCGACGGCCGGCCGTCGCAGGAGGCGGCCCACTTCGCGGAGATCATCGAGCGGATCCGGGCGGCCGGCTGCGACGCCGTGCTCCAGTGCTCGACCGGCGGGGCGGTGGGGATGTCCCTCGACGAGCGGCTCGGCTCGCTGGTCCCCGGGGCGGAAATGGGGACCCTCAACCTGGGCACCATGAACTTCGGGGACGGGGTCTTCGTGAACACCCGCCCGGACGTGGTCCGGGTGGCGGGCGCGCTGCGCGAGCGCGGTCTCGTCCCGGAGTGCGAGGTGTACGACGCGGGCATGCTCGACACCTTGCGGTGGCTGCTCGAGCGCGGCCACCTGGCCGCGCCGTACCACGTGCAGCTCGTGCTCGGGGTGCCGGGAGGGATGTCGGCGAGCGAGCGGAACCTCCGGTTCCTGGTGGAGGGGCTGCCCGAGGCGGTGCACTGGAGCGCCGCCGGCGTCGGGCGCCACCAGCTCCCCCTGGCGGAGTTGGCGCTGCGCCTCGGCGGGCACGTCCGGGTGGGGCTGGAGGACAACCTGTACCTCGCGAAGGGGGTGCTCGCGCGCGGCTCGCGCGAGCTGGTGGAGGTCGCGGTCCGGATGGCGGAATTGACCCAGCGTAAACCTGCGACGCCGAAAGAGGCCCGAAACATCCTGGGCGTCGCGCTCGCTTGACGCTCCCGGCCGAGGCAGCTACCTTCGGGCCACCTCTTGGCGGAGGGGGCTCCGTGACCAAGGCAGATCTCATCGAGAAGGTGCAGTCGGCGCGCGCCGAGCTGTCGAAGCGGCAGGTCGCGGACGTGGTGGATGCGGTCTTCGATCAGCTGTCGCGCGCGATCCGGCGGGACCGACGCTTCGCCATGCCCGGCTTCGGGACCTTCGTCGTGAAGAAGCGGGCCGGCCGGGTGGGGCGCAATCCCAAGACCGGCCAGGAGATCCAGATCGCCCCCACGAAGACGATCGGCTTC
>JAJXVM010000242.1 GCA_021782135.1 Myxococcales bacterium
CGGCGGTGACGCCGGCCAGGTGGTGCGCCGCCGTGGCGGCCCGGGCGCCGTCGCCGGCGTGGCGGGCGGCGCGGAGCGACTTGATCATCGCCCCGGTGTCGATCGACACCGGGCAGGCGGTGGCGCAGAGGCCGTCGGTGGCGCAGGTCTCGTCGGCCTGGTAGCGGTAGTCCTCGAGCAGCCGCAGCCGCCGCGGCTCGTCCTCGCGCGTCGCCTCGAGCCGCGCCAGCTCGCGCAGCACGGTGATCCGCTGCCGCGGGGTGGTGGTGAGCTCGCGCGACGGGCACTTCACCTCGCAGAAGCCGCACTCGATGCAGCGGTCCACCAGGTCGTGGGCCTTCGTCATCGGCTTCAGGTTCGCGAGGTGCGCCTGCGGGTCGGGGTTCAGGATCACGCCCGGGTTGAGGAGCCCGCGGGGGTCGAGGAGCCGCTTCACCTCCTCCATGATCTGGTAGGCCTTGCGGCCCCACTCCAGCTCGACGAAGGGCGCGATGTTGCGGCCGGTGCCGTGCTCGCCCTTGAGCGAGCCGCCGTACTCCAGCGCCACCATCCGGCAGACCTCGTCCAGGAAGCCGCGGTAGCGCTCCACCTCGGCCCGGGTGCCGAAGTCCTGCGTGAAGACGAAGTGCAGGTTCCCGTCGAGGGCGTGGCCGAAGATGATCCCCTCGTCGTAGCCGTGGCGCTGCATGATCCCCCGCAGCGCCACCGTCCCCTGGGCGAGCCGCTCGATGGGGAAGACCACGTCCTCGATGACCACCGTGGTGCCGACGCGCCGCGCCGCGCCGACGGCGGGGAAGAGCCCGCGCCGCACGTCCCAGAGCTTCTCGAACTCGGCCTTCACCGCGGTGAACGCAGGCGGGCCGATGGTCTCGACCCCGGCGAGCAGCTCGACCACCCGCGCCGCGCGCGCCTGCAGCTCCGCCGGGTCGCCGCCGCGGACCTCGACGAGCAGCGCCGCCGCGTCCGGCCCCAGCGCGCCCAGCCCCGCCGGCATCCCGGGCTTGGCCTCGACCGAGCGGATCGAGGCCCGGTCCATGAGCTCGACCGCCGACACCGGCCCCTCGCGCTTCAGGATCATGGTCGCCCGGCAGGCGGCCTCGAGGTCGGGGAAGCGGACCAGCGCCGAGGCCCGGTGCGCCTGCTCCTCGACGGTGCGGTAGGTGATCTCGGCGATGAAGCCGAGCGTCCCCTCCGAGCCGATCATGAGGTGCAACAGGACGTCGAACGGGTCCTCGAAGTCCACGAAGCTGTTGAGCCCGTAGCCGGTGGTGTTCTTGACGGCGTACTTGCGCCGGACGCGCTCGGCGAGCTCGGGGTCCTCCAGGATCCGCCGCCGCAGGCCGGCGAGCCCGCGCAGCACCTCGGGGCGCGCCTCGGCGAAGGCGCGGCGCGAGGCGGGCGAGGCGGTGTCGAGCTCGGAGCCGTCGGCGAGCAGCAGCACCATCGACTCGACGGTGCGGTAGCTGTTCTGGGCGGTGCCGCAGCACATGCCGCTGGCGTTGTTGGCGGCGATGCCGCCCACCATGCAGGAGTTGATGGAGGCCGGGTCGGGACCGAGCTTGCGGCCGTACGGCGCGAGCAGCTGGTTCACCTCGCCGCCGATCACGCCCGGCTCGAGCGCCACCCGGGCGCCGCCGTCGAGCACCCGCCGCCCGCGGAAGCCGCTGCCCACCATCACCAGCACGGAGTCGCTCACCGCCTGGCCGGAGAGGCTGGTGCCGGCGGCCCGGAAGGTGAGCGGCAGGCCGTGCCGGCCGGCGAGCTCGATGATCCGCGCCACCTCCTCGCGGCCGCGCGGCTTCACCACCACCTTCGGGACGAGGCGGTAGCAGCTGCCGTCGGTGCCGTAGGCGAAGGTCCGCAGCGGATCGACGACGATCCGCTCCCCCGGCACGAACGCCCGCAGGGCGTCGTGGAAGGCGCGGTATTCCGGAGGAAGGTCGAGCTGGTCCGCGCGCGGGCTGGAGAGGCTCATGCGCGCGGGAGTGTAGCGGCCACGTTCGGGGCGCCACAAGGCGGGCCGGGCGGCCCACCTGGGTCTAGCCGAAGGACTTCTCCTTCTGCTCCTGCTCCTCCTTGCAGCGGATGCAGAGAGTGGTGACCGGGCGAGCCTCCAGCCGCTTCGCCGAGATCTCCTCCTCGCACTTCTCGCAGATGCCGAAGGTGCCGTTCTCGATGCGAGCGAGCGCCTTGTCGATCTTGGCGAGGAGGAACTTCTCGCGGTCGCGCAGCCGGAAGATCATCGACTGCGTGTACTCGCTCGAGGCGAGGTCGATCTCGTCCGGCAGATCGTCGGTGTCGAAGCTGGCCTCCTCCGACAGGGTCTTCTTGGCCGAGACGAGGAGCTGGCGCTTCGACTCCTCGAGCATGGTCTTGAACCGCTTCAGATCCTTCTTGTTCAAGCGGCTACCCTCGCAATCGAAAACCGGTGGGTCGAAAAAAAGCGAACCGGCAACCTAGGTCAGCGTAGCCCCGACTGTCAAGGATGGCTCCGCCCTCCTTCCACCGCCCACGGGCGAGTGGACAATCAGCATACTCCTGGCACATTCTCGCGGCATGGCCGAGTCGAGATTCGACCGAGCGTTCGTCCGGGCGGCGCTGACGCTCACGGCCCGCCCGGAGGTCGATCGGCTCCTCGTCATCTCGGATTACCCCTTCCCCGCCGCGTACCTCCGGGGCCGGCCCATCCGGCGAAAGCTCGTCTACGCGGTGACCTCGGACAACATCCGCAAGAGGCTCGCCGCGGCGGAGTACGGCGCCGTGCTCATCCCCCCGTACGAGTACGACCGGGTCGAGAAGATCCAGGTGGCGCTCGTCTCCTGCCGCAGCGCGGGCCTGGCTCGCAAGGGGGACGTGGTGCTCGCCCTCACCGGCACCGACCGCGTCCTCGACACCCTGGTCCGCTTCGAGATCGGCTCCGAGCGGGCCTCCCGCCCCAGCGCCGACTCCCTCGGCCTGCCGCCGGAGTTCAGCTCGCAGGTGGTCGACGCGCTGCTGCACGTCGCCATGGAGATCGGCGCGCAGGGGTACGAGGGGCACCCCACGGGCACGATCATCGTGGTCGGCGACTCGACGGCGGTGATGGAGAAGAGCCGCCAGCTCAACCTCAACCCGTTCCAGGGGATCAGCGAGGGCGAGCGGAACTGCCTCGACCCGAGCATCCAGGACGCGGTCAAGACCTTCGCCGTGCTCGACGGCGCCTTCGTGGTCCGCGAGGACGGGGTGGTGCTCGCCGCCGGCCGCTACCTGCAGGCGATCTCGAAGGAGGTCCGCGTGCAGATGGGGCTCGGCGCCCGCCACACCTCCGCCGCCGCCATGACCCTCGAGACCCGCGCCATCGCCATCACCGTCTCGCAGACCAGCGGCGCCGTCCGGGTGTTCAAGGAGGGCGAGATGGTGCTCGAGCTCCACCAGATCGCCAGGCGCACGTGACCCGGGAGAGCCGCCTCGCCGTCGGGCTCGTCGCCGCCGCGACCGCCGCCCACCTCCTCTACGCCGGCCTGCTGCCGCTCTCGCCGCAGGAGGCCTACTACTGGCAATACGCCCGCCACCCGGCGCTGTCGTACTTCGACCACCCGCCGCTCGCCGCCTGGACCATCGCCGGCGCGACGGCGCTCGCCGGGGCGACCGAGCGCGGCGTGCGGCTCGCGGCGGCGCTCCACTCGGTCCTCTTCTGCGCCTTCTTCTTCCTCGCCGGCCGGCGGCTCTTCGGGCCGAAGGTGGCGCTGGCCGCGCTGGTGACCGCGCTCTCGGCGCCGCTCTTCTCCCTCGGGCAGGTGGTCATCACCCCCGACGACCCGCTCCTCGCCGGCTGGATGGCGGCGCTCTACTTCGGGCTGCGGGCCCTGGACGGCTCCGGCGCCTGGCTGCTCGCGGCCGGGCTCGCCGCGGGCGCCGCCGCGCTCGGCAAGTACACCGGGCTGCTGCTGCTGCCGCAGCTCCTCGCGCTGCTGCTCCTCGACGCGCGCGGGCGCCGGCTGCTGCGCGGCCCGTGGCCCTGGCTCGGGGCCGCCCTCGCCGTCCTGGTCTTCTCGCCGGTGGTGGCCTGGAACGCCGCCCACGGCTGGCAGAGCTTCCGGTTCCAGCTCGCCGATCGCGCCGCGGGGATGGTCTCCTTCCGGCCCTCCCGGACCGCCGGCTTCCTCGGGCTGCAGGCGGTCTGGGTGTCGCCGCTCCTCTTCGCGATGCTGCTGGTCCTGGCGCCGTCCGCCTGGCGCGCGCGGCGGGACCCGGCGCTGCGCACCGCCGCGCTCTGGTCGCTGCCGCTCCTCGCCATCCTGCTCGCGGTCTCGCCCTTCCTGTGGGTGAAGGGCAACTGGGGCGCGCCCGTCTGGCCGACCGCGCTCCTCGGGGCCACCGCGCTCGCGCTGCGCGCGTGGGACCGCTGGCGCGGCCCCGCGCTCGCGGCGCTGGCCGTGGCGCTCGCCACCACCCTCTACGCCCACGTCGCGCCGATCTTCCCGGCGGTCCCCTTCGCCGCCCGCGCCGACACCACCCGCGGCTGGGAGGAGCTCGCCGCCCGGGTGGAGGGGGAGCGGCGCGCGCTCGGCGGCGACGCCTTCGTGCTCGGCTGCAGCTACAAGCCGGCCTCGGAGCTGGCCTTCTACCTCCCGGACCGCCCGCAGACCCTCTCGCTCGAGGCGCTCGGCGGGCCGGGGCTCGCCTACGGCAACTGGTTCGATCCGGGCCGCTTCTCCGGCCGCGACGGCGTGGCGGTGCTCGATCCCCGCGACGGGCGCCGCTGCCCGGGGCTCGAGGCGGCGTGCCGCCGGCTCGAGCCGCTGCCGCCCCTCACCGTGCTGCGGGACGGGAAGACCGTGACCCGCTTCGAGCTCTGGCGCTGCCGGGATGCGCGCGCTCCCGGCAGGCGCTCCTGAGCGCGCAGGCCGCGCAGTGCGCCGGGCCGCGGCGCGCCGGGCAGGCGCCGCTCATCCCGAGGTGGCAGAGCGTGAAGTCGTGCCGCACCGGGTCGTCCGGGTCGATGCGCCGCAGCGCGCCCGTCACCTCCTCGGCGGTGCGCCAGGAGAGGTCGCGGCGGGCGGTGAGGCCGAGCCGGCGGGCCATGCGGGCGAGGTGGGTGTCGAGCGGCACCACCAGGGCGGAAGCCGGCACCCAGGCGCGCCAGAGCCCCAGGTCGACCTCGTCGGGGCCGCGCGCCATCCAGCGCAGGTAGAGGTTGAGCCGCTTGCAGGCCCCCGCCTTGCGCGCGTCGGGGAGGAGGTGCAGGAGCCCGCGGGCCCCGCGCGCCGCGAGGAGCGGCCCCACCGGCGGGGCCGCGCGCTGCTCGGCCGCGAGCCGGGCCAGCGCCTCGCGCAGCGGCGAGGCCGCGCCGTC
>JAJXVM010000243.1 GCA_021782135.1 Myxococcales bacterium
CGGACGGCAAGACCCACCAGGGCGCGCTCGACCTCTCCTACCTGCGCTGCGTGCCGAACCTGGTGGTGATGGCCCCCTCGGACGAGAACGAGCTGCGGAACATGCTCGCCACCTCGCTCGCGCTCGACGGCCCGGCCGCGTTCCGGTTCCCGCGCGGCGCCGGGCGGGGCGTGGCGCTCGATCCGGTGCCCGCGCCGCTCCCGGTGGGGAAGGCGCGGGTGGCGCGCGACGGCGGTCCCCGGCCCGACCTGGCCATCCTGGCGGCGGGCACCACCGTGGCGCCCGCGCTGGCGGCGGCCGAGGCACTCGGCCGCGAGGGGCTGGCGGTCGCGGTGGTGGACGCGCGGTTCGTGAAGCCGCTCGACGAGGAGCTCTTCTGCGCCCTCGCCTCGGCCTGCGGCCGGGTGGTCACGGTGGAGGAGTCGGCGCTGCCCGGCGGGTTCGGCAGCGCCTGCCTGGAGCTGTTCGAGCGTCGCGGGCTGCTCCCGCGGGTCCAGGTGCGGCGGCTCGGGCTGCCCGACGCCTTCGTCACCCACGGCGAGGCGCCGGCGCAGCGCGCCGAGCTGGGGCTCGACGCGGCCGGGATCGCCGACGCCGCCCGCGCGATCGCCGCCGATCGGGGCGGCGCCGCCGCGGGCCGGCTTCAGTACGGGTAGCCCAGCTCGACGTACACCATCGGCCCCTCCCCGCCGGCGGCGACGTCGACCCGCCCGACCACGTTCGGGTGCACGAAGGCGCGGAAGCCGACGCCGGCCGCGAGGCGCGGGTGCGAGAAGGCGTCGTCGAACCGCCCGAAGACCTGGCCGGCGGTGACGAACGGATCCACGCGCCAGTCGGCCACCACCCCGAAGATGTCGGTGCGCAGCAGCCGGATGCGCTGCTCCAGCTCCACCGTCCAGGCCTGCTGATCGATGAAGCGATCCTCGGTGAAGCCCCGCAGCAGGAACGCGCCGCCGAGGCTGCTCTGCTGGTAGAAGGGCACGTCGGGCGAGCTGACCGCGGTCCACGAGGCGCGCGCCGCGCCCGAGAGCCAGTCGAGCTCGGGGACGATGAGGCTGCCGTGGAGCCCGCCGCGCACGAAGGCCGGCGAGCCCTGCAGCCCCTCGACCACCGCGACCGAGGCGTCCGCGCGGGCGCCGCGCGCGGCGTACTCCCCGCCCTTGCGGTCGTCGTAGCGCAGCCCGAGCCCCTGCCAGAGGAGCGTCGCCCCGTTCATGCCCGGGGCGCCCGGGAAGGCCTGCGGGCTGAGCGGCAGCCCGGGGACGCCCTCGTCCAGCACCCCGTCGTGCTCCACCCCCAGCGTGGCCCCGAGGTTCAGGTTGCTCGCGAGGTTGAGGCCCCGCCGGGCCACGGCGTACAGCCGCAGCCCGGTGTAGCTCGACTGCGCCTCCGGCGGCGTGTCGGGGCCGAGGCCGAAGAAGCGGTAGAAGGCGCTGCGCTGGGCGCGGATGGTGAGCTCGTCGGTCCAGGCGCCCGCCTCGAGGGGCAGCTTCTTCCACATCACCAGCCCGTTGAAGTTGATGCGGGTGCTGCCCGAGGCGATGACGGTGAGCGCGGAGTCGTCGGTCGGGTAGTAGTACCAGCGGAAGGTGCCGGTGTAGTGGATGACCGAGTTCCAGGTGACGCTCGGCGCGAGGATCGACTCGGTGCGCTGCCCGTCCGGGCAGACGCGCAGGAACACCGGCATCACGCCCCAGGTGTCGCCCTCGTTCGGGAGCGTGGACCAGACCGGCAGCGGGATGTACTCGGTCCGGAGCGGCTGGCCGCAGTCGCCCGCGGCGGGGCCGGCCGCGAGGAGCGCCAGCGCGGCCGCGAGGGCCATCCACCCCGTCCGCGCGCGCGGCGGCGGCCGCCTGGCGGCGGCTCCGGAAGAGCTTGACTCGTCGAGCCATCGCCGTAACTTGCTGCGCACCATGCCGAGTTCGGCGCCAAGTCTACCCGTGCAACTCGCGAGCGCGCTCGGGTTTTCGCGCGAGGCCGCGCGCGAGTGGCTGCTCCCGTCGCGCGGCATGCCCCGGCGGCTCTGGCCCCCGCTGGCCGGCCTGATCTACATCGCGCTGGTCGGCGTCCTGGGCGGCCTCCGGAGCGATCACGTCCTCGTGGGGCTGCTCGGCTTCCTCGACCTGTACAACGAGAAGTCGCGCCTGTTCCTGAAGGTCTTCTTCCCGTTCGTCCTGACGGGCGTGGCCTTCGACTCCATGCGCTACTTCTACTGGCAGGGGATCGAGGGCCGGGTGCACGTGGCGGAGCCCTACCTCCTGGAGCGGTCCTGGTTCGGGATCGGCGGGCGCACGCCCAACGAGATCTTCCTCCAGCACCACTGGCCGGCGCTCGACCTCGCCTGCGGCTTCGCCTACCTGGTGTACGTGGCCGAGTACCTCGCGCTCGCCGTCTTCCTCTTCTTCCGGAGCCGCCTGGCGCGCGCCGCCACCTTCGGGCGGGCCTTCCTGCTGGTGAACCTGATGGGCTTCGCCACCTACTTCGTCTACCCGGCCGCCCCGCCCTGGTACGTGACCCAGTACGGCCTCGGCCCGGCGCGGACGGACGTCCGCCCCACGGCGGCCGCCGCGCAACGCTTCGACGCGCTGCTGGGCACGCACTTCTTCGACTCGATGTACGGGCGCGGCGTGGACGTGTTCGGCGCCATCCCCTCGCTCCACGTGGCCTACCCCCTCATCGCCGCGCTGCTGGCCTTCGCGACCGCCGAGCTGCGCTGGGCGCGCTGGCCGGCGGTGCTCTTCTTCCTGCTCATCTGCCTCTCCGCCGTCTACCTGCAGCACCACTACGTGCTCGACGCGCTGGCGGGGGTGGTCTACGCGCTGGTCGCGCTCGCCGCGGCGCTGGCCTGGGAGCGGCGCCGGACGGCGCCGGGCGCCTGAAGGTGGCGGCCGATCGGCTCACCCGCGCGCTCGCCGCCGTCGTGCGGCGGCGGACCGCGCTGCTCGTGATCTACGCCCTGCTCGTGCCGGCGGCGGCCTGGCTCGCCACGCGCATCCCCAGCGAGAGCGGCATCGACCGGCTGATCGTGCCGAGCGATCCGGACTACCTCGCCACCCGCGCCTTCCACACCGTCTTCCCCGAGAGCGAGGTGGTGCTGCTGCTGGTGGAGTCGGACGACCCCTGGTCGCCCGCCGCCCTCACCCGGCTCGACGCGGCCAAGGCGGCGCTGCGGGGCGTGCCGCACGTCGGCACCTTCTCCGTGGTGGACGCGCTCCGCCGGGCCCGGCCGGGCGCGGGGCCCGAGGAGCTGCGGCGGCTCGCCCAGGGCACCGACTTCTTCCGGCGCCAGGGGCTGATGGGAGATCGGTTCCTCGCGCTCGTCGCCAGCCTCGACGTCCACGGGCCGGCGGAGCGCGACGCGGCGCTCGCCGCGGTGGACGCGGCCCTGGCCCGCGCCGGCGTCGATCGGGTCCGCAAGGTCGGCGCCCCATCCGTGAACTCCTGGCTGGAGCGGCAGTCCTCGGCCGCCTCCGCCCGCGCCTTCCCGGTCTTCGCGCTGCTGCTGGTGGGCATCGCCCTCTTCCTCTACCGCTCCTGGCGGGCGCTCCTCGCGCTGGTGCTGGCGCTCGGGGCGACGGTGGCGCTCGCGGTGGCCGCCGGCGCGCTGCTCGGCTTCTCCTTCACCATCGTCTCGGTGCTGGTGCCGCTCACCATCCTGGTGACCACCACCGCCTCGCTCGTCTACCTCCACTCGCGCTTCATCGACCAGCCGCCGGGCGTGCCGCTCGCCGAGCACCACCTCGAGGCGCTCCGCAACAAGTTCCTCCCGGTGACCGCCTCGACCCTGGCGGCGGTGATGGGCTTCGCCGCGCTGGCGGTCTCGCGGATCCGGCCCATCCGCGAGATGGGCGTCTGGACGGCGGTCGGCCTGGCCATCTCCTGGGTGGTGTCCTTCACCCTCTTCCCGGCGCTGCAGCTGGCCTTGCGCACCCCGACCGGCCACACCGTCCAGGTGCGGAGCTCGGTCTACGACCGGCTCGCGCTCCGGCTGCCGTCCTTCACCTTCCGCCACCGCTGGGCCCTCACCGGCGGCGCCCTCGCCGCCTGCCTCGCCGGCGTGATCGCGCTCTTCGGCGTCCCCGGCTGGGTGAAGGGGGCCTCGGTGGGCGTGGACATGCTCGAGTACCTCGACCCGTCCACGCAGCTCTACCGCGACCTGCGCTGGTACCGCGAGCACGTGGTGGACCTGAACGTGGCCCGCGTCTGGATCCACCTCCCCGCCCCGGCCGCCACCGACCCCGAGGTGCTGCGCGCGGTGGACGGCTTCCAGCGCGAGGTCGAGGCGCTGCCCGACGTGACCGGCGTGGCCGGCCCGACCACGCCGCTGCGCATGAGGAGCTACCTCGCCGGCCAGGGCGAGGCGCTGCCGCGCGACCCGGCGGGCTTCGCGCGGGCGGCCGCCGACGTGGAGCTGCTGCTGCTCACCGAGGGCGACCTGCGGAGCTTCATCGACGTGAAGGGGCTCTCGGACTTCCAGCTCACGCTGCTCTTCCGCCACGGCGACGCCGCCGGCTACGCCGCCATGGCCCGGCGGGTCGAGGACGCCTGGAACGCCGCCCGCGCCGAGTCGCCCGCGCTGCGGGGGGCCCGGCTGCGGGTGGTCGGCGAGGCGCTCCTCCAGGTCAAGGTGGGCGCGAGCCTGGTGCCCACGCTGGCCGAGAGCTTCCTGCTCACGGTGGCGCTCATCTTCACCGTGTTCCTGTTCCTCTTCCGCAGCGGGCTCGAGCGGCTGCTGGCGCTCATCCCATCGCTCTTCGCGCTCCTCGCCACCTTCCTCGGGATGCGCCTCTTCGGCGGGGCCCTCAACGTCGCCACCATCATCATCGCCACCACCGTGCTGGGGACGACCGAGAACGACCAGATCCACTTCTTCCACCACATGCACGAGCGGCCCCAGGCGAGCCTCGAGGAGCGGCTGCGGCACGCGCTGCGGGTCTCCGGCCGCGCCATCGTCTTCGCCACCTTCATCAACGCCGCCGGCTTCTTCGGGCTCGCGATCTCGCGCTTCCCGCCGCTGCGCCAGTTCGGGCTCATGACCTCGGCGGCCTTCCTGCTGGCGCTGCTCGCCGACTTCACCGCCCTGCCGGCGGCGCTCTGGATCGCCTCGGGGGAGCGGCCGGAGGCGGAGGGGAAGCCGGAGGAGCTCCCCGGCGCGGGGAGGGAGGAGCGGGGCCGCTAGGAACCCACCGTCGAGCCGCTGGCGAGCTCCGCCCCGAGCCCCCGCGCGGCCCGCTCCCTCCAGCCCTCGCGCAGCCGCTCGCGCCAGAGCGCGGTGTCTCGCAGGAACGCCGCCGCCCGCGCAGGGTGGCGGGCCGCCTCGGCCGCCGC
>JAJXVM010000011.1 GCA_021782135.1 Myxococcales bacterium
CGGGCTCGGGCCGCGGGCCGCCGCGGCGGCCCGCCGCTTCGCGCGCCACGGCGTCGAGCGCGGGGAGGAGCCGGACCCCGCCGACGCGGCGTTGCTGGCGGGGGCTTGACCGCGGGCCGGCGGCGGAGCGAACGTCCGCACTCCAGATTGGGCCAGCCATGCAGACCGCCCGCGGCGTCATCGAGCTCATCGGCAACACCCCCATCCTCAAGGTGGACGGCCTCGACACCGGCCCCTGCGAGCTGTTCCTCAAGCTCGAGAACCAGAACCCGGGCGGCTCGATCAAGGACCGCATCGGCCTCTCCATGATCCGCGCCGCCGAGCGCGAGGGGAAGCTCGGCGCCGGGCAGCGCCACCTCGTCGAGGCGACCGCCGGCAACACCGGCCTCGGGCTCGCCCTGGTGGCGGCGCAGCGCGGCTACCGGCTCACCCTGGTCATCCCGGACAAGATGAGCCGCGAGAAGATCTTCCACCTGCGGGCGCTCGGGGCCGAGGTGGTGATGACCCGCTCCGACGTGGAGAAGGGCCACCCGGCCTACTACCAGGACCTCGCCCGGGAGATCGCCGGGCGCGAGGGCGCCTTCCACGTGGACCAGTTCTCGAACCCGGCCAACCCGTTCGCGCACGAGACCGGCACCGGCCCCGAGATCGCGAAGCAGCTCGGGGGGCGGCTCCACGCCATGGTCTGCGGGGTCGGCTCGGGGGGCACGCTCACCGGGCTGTCGCGCTACTTCGCCAAGGCCATCTCCTTCTGCGAGATGGTGCTCGCCGATCCGGAGGGCTCGGTGCTCGCGGGGGTGGTGGAGACCGGCGAGCTGGGACGGGCCGGCTCCTGGCTGGTGGAGGGGATCGGCGAGGACTTCGTCCCCCCCAACTGCGACCTCTCGCGGGTGCGCCGCGCCTACTCGATCCCCGACCGCGAGAGCTTCGAGGCCGCGCGGCTGCTGCTGCGCGCCTGCGGCGTGCTCGGCGGCTCGAGCACCGGCACGCTGCTCGCGGCGGCGCTCCGCTGGTGCCGCGAGCAGACCGCGCCCCGGCGGGTCTGCACGCTCGTGTGCGACAGCGGCAACAAGTACCTCTCCAAGATGTTCAACGACTGCTGGCTGGAGGACCAGGGCCTCGCCGACCGGGCGCCGACCGGCGACCTGCGCGACCTCGTCTCCCGGCGCCACGCCGAGGGCTCGGTGCAGACGGTCGCGCCCGGCGATCCCATGCTGGTGGCCTACGGGCGCATGAAGCTCCACGACGTCTCCCAGCTCCCGGTGCTGGACGGCGGCAAGGTGATCGGGATCGTGGACGAGGGCGACCTGCTCCTCGCCGCGACCGAGGGGGCGCCGGGGACCTTCCGCCGGCCGGTCCGGGAGGTGATGAGCACCCGCCTCCACACCGTCCCGGTCACCGCCCCGGTGAAGGAGCTGCTGCCGCTCTTCGCCCAGGGGATGGTCCCGATCGTCGTGGACGGGGACGAGTTCGTGGGGCTGGTGACCCGCATCGACCTGCTCCAGCACCTGCGGCGCCGCGTCTCGTAGTTCGCCCCACGCGGCGCCCCCCGCCGGGTTAGGATCGGCTCGTGCACCGCTGGTCCGGCACCTCCCGCCGCCTCTTCCTGGCCTTCGCCGCGCTCATCGCGCTCTTCGCCGCGGCCTCCTGGCTCGCGCTCTCCACCCTCGCCGACGTGCGCGCCTCGCTCGCCCTCTCCCGCCGCCAGGCCGAGGGCATGCGGGCGGCGCTCGAGCTGTCGAGCGCGGTGCGCGACCAGTACGCCCACCAGGCCCACACCATCATCATCGGCGACCGGAGCCACCTCGCCTTCTACGACGAGGCCGAGCGGCGGGTGCTCGACCGGACCGCCGAGGTGCGGCGCCACGCCCGCACCGAGGAGGAGCGGAGCCGGGTGGGCGAGATCGAGCGGGCCTCGGCGGAGCTGGACGACATCTTCCGGCGGCGCATCGTGCCCGCGGTGCTGGCCGGGCGCGCGGCCGAGGTGAAGGCGGAGCACGCCCGGGCCCAGCTGGTGGTGAGCCGGATCCAGGACCTGGTGGAGGACCTGGTCACCCGCTTCGAGCAGGACATCGCCGTCGCGCAGGGACGGGCCGAGGCCGTGGGCCGGCGCACCTTCCGGCTGGCGGTGGGCGCGCTCGCCTCCGCCCTGGCGTTCGCGGTGGCGGTCGGGCTCTACATCGGCCGCTCGGTGGCGCGCCCGGTCGCCCGGCTGCGATCGGGCGCGGAGCGGCTCGCCAGCGGCGACCTCGACGCCCGCATCCCGGTCGAGCGCGACGACGAGTTCGGCGCCCTGGCGCGCCAGTTCAACGCCATGACCGACGCCCTGCGGGCGCACCAGGCGCGGCTCATCCAGAGCGAGAAGCTGGCCGGAGTGGGCCGGCTCGCCGCCGGCGTGGCGCACGAGATCAACAACCCGCTCGGCGTCATCCTGGGCTACACCCGGCTCCTGCGGAAGAAGGCCGAGGGGCCGCTGGCCGAGGACCTGGCGGTGATCGAGGAGGAGACCCTCCGCTGCCAGGAGATCGTGGAGGGGCTCCTCGACCTCACCCGCGCGCCGCGCTGGGAGCGCCAGCCGGTGGACCTCGCCCGGACCTGCGCCGAGACGGTGGCGCGCCTGCGGGAGGCGCGGCTGCTCGAAGGCGTGGAGGTCGAGGTGCGGGGCGAGGGGCGCGGGCGCGGATCCCCGACCAAGCTGCGCCAGGTGGTGCTGAACCTCCTCAAGAACGCCGCCGAGGCGGCCGGGCCGGGCGGCCACGTCTCGGTCGAGATTCGCGAGGACGGGGGGGGCGTGGTGGTGGTGGTGGACGACGACGGGCCCGGGATCGCGCCCCAGGCGCGCGAGCGGCTCTTCGAGCCGTTCCAGAGCACGAAGCCGAAGGGGACCGGCCTCGGCCTGGCGGTCTCGCGGGCCATCGCCAGGGCCCACGGCGGGGACATCGAGGCCGGCGCGTCGCCGTGGGGCGGGGCGCGCTTCGTGCTCCGGCTCCCGGGCGCGAGCGAGGTGGCGGCATGAGCCGGCGCGGCAGGGTGCTGGTGGTGGACGACAAGGAGAACATGCTCAAGCTGTTCTCCCGCATCCTGGGCGACGACCACGAGGTCGCGACCGCCGGGGACGGCACGCGGGCGCTGGCGATCCTGGCGGCCGAGCGGTTCGACGTGGTGGTGACCGACCTGCGCATGCCGGGCGCGGACGGGTTCGCGGTCCTGCGGGCGGTGAAGGATCGCACCCCCGAGACCGAGGTGGTGATGATGACCGCCCACGCCACCGTCCCGGACGCGGTGGAGGCGATGCGGCAGGGGGCGTGGGACTACCTCCAGAAGCCGTTCGACCCCGACCAGGCGGCCGAGGTGGTGGCCCGGGCGCTCGCGCACAAGCGCGCCGCCGAGGCCCTCGCGCCGGCGTCGGCGGACGAGGCGATCCACTTCCACGGGCTGGTGGCCCGCAGCCCGGCCATGCGCGAGGTCTTCCGGCTGCTCCGCCAGGCGGCCGGGCTCGACATCACCGCGCTGCTGGGGGGCGAGACCGGCACCGGCAAGGAGCTGGCCGCCCGCGCCATCCACTTCCAGAGCGCGCGGAGGGACCGGCGCTTCGTCCCGGTGAACTGCGGGGCGCTCCCGGCCGAGCTGGTCGAGTCGGAGCTCTTCGGCCACGCCCGCGGCGCCTTCACCGGCGCCGCCGGGGCCAAGGCCGGGCTCTTCGAGGAGGCGGAGGGCGGCACGCTCTTCCTCGACGAGGTGGGCGAGCTGCCGCTGGCGGCGCAGGTGAAGCTCAACCGCGCCCTCCAGGAGAAGGAGATCCGGCGCGTCGGCGAGGCCACCCCCGTCCAGGTGGACGTGCGGGTCATCGCCGCCACCCACCGCGACCTCGAGGGCGAGGTGAAGGCGGGGCGCTTCCGCGAGGACCTCTACTACCGGCTCCACGTCTTCCCGGTCGAGCTGCCGCCCCTGCGCGCGCGCAAGGAGGACCTGCCGCTGCTGACCACGCACTTCGTGGAGAAGTACGCCCGCGCCTTCCGGCGCGAGGTGACCGGCGCGAGCCCGGCCGCCCTGGCGGCGCTGGCCGGCCACGCCTGGCCGGGGAACGTGCGCGAGCTCGAGAACGCCGTCGAGCGGGCGGTGGCGGTCACCGCCGGCCCCGAGATCCGGCCCGAGGACCTGCCGCCCGCGGTCACCCGCGCGCCGCAGGGGCTCCCGCCCGGTGAGGCCCTCGCCGCCCTCCCCTACCGCGAGGCGCTCGACCAGGCGCGCGACCAGTTCTCGCGCGAGTACCTCGTCGCGCTCATGAAGGAGTTCGGCGGCAACGTGACCCGCGCCGCCGAGCGCGCCGGCGTGGAGCGCGAGAGCCTGCACCGGCTGCTCAAGCGCCACGGCCTGCGGTCGCGGGACTTCGAGGGCGAGCGCTGAGGCGCTGCCCACTGTCCTCCCCCGCCACCACCGTGATCTCCTCTTCTCCTCCCCCGCCGCGCGGGGGAGGTCGGGAGGGGGCTGCCACGAGGCTTCGCCGCCGCGCCCCTACCCCTTGAGCCCCTCCAGCTCCTGCCAGCGCGCGTAGAGCCGGTCCACCTCGGCGCCGAGCGCGGCCAGTTCCTCCTGCAGCGCCGGCACCGAGCGCGGGTCCTTCTGGTAGGTGGCCGGGTCGGAGAGCGCCGCCTCCACCTCGGCCTTGCGGGTCTCGGCGGCCAGGATGGCCGCCTCCATCCCCTCCAGCTCGCGCTGCTCCTTGAAGCCGAAGCGGCGGGGCTTCGCCGGGGCGGGCTCGGGCCGCCTCTCGCCGCCGCCGGCCCGCGCCGGCGCGGGCGCCGGGGCCTCCAGCCGCGCCGCCGCCTCGGCCTGCTCCTTCAGCGTCCGGTAGGTCTCGTAGTTCCCCGGGTAGCGCACCACCCGCCCGTCGCCCTCGAGCGCGAGCACGCTCGTCGCCACCTTGTCGAGGAAGTAGCGGTCGTGGGTGACGAGCAGCACGCTGCCGTCGAACCCGAGCAGCAGCCGCTCGAGGACGTTGAGGGTGACGAGGTCGAGGTCGTTGGTCGGCTCGTCGAGCACCAGCACGTTGGCGCCGGCGAGGAAGAGCTTCGCCAGCAGCAGCCGGTTCCGCTCGCCGCCGGAGAGCGCCTTCACCTGCATCCGCTGCATTGCCGGCGGGAAGAGCAGGTCGTCGAGGTAGTCGCGCAGCGCCACCCGCCTCCCGGAGAGCTCGACCCAGGCCTCGCCGCTGGCGCCGACGGCCGCGCCGGCGCCGGCCCCGCCCGGCAGCGCCGCCTCGTACACCGTCGCCTCCGGGTCGAGCGCCAGCCGCTGCTGGTCGTAGTAGGCGACCCGGGTCCGCGCCCCCACCTCCACCCGGCCCGCGTCGGGGGCGAGCTCGCCGAGCAGGAGCCGCACGAAGGTGGTCTTGCCGGCGCCGTTCGGGCCGACGATCCCCACCCGCTCGCCCCGCTGCAGGATGAAGCTGGCGTCCCGGATCACCTCGCGGTCGCCGAAGCGCTTCGAGACGTGCTCCGCCTCGATCACCTTCTGCGAGAGCCGGGGCGCGGCGGCCAGCTCGAGCCGCGCCGCCTCCGCCCTCCGGTAGCCCTTCTCGGCGAGGAGCGTCCGCGCCCGCTGGATGCGCGCCTTGCTCTTGGTGCGCCGGGCCTCCACCCCGCGCCGCAGCCAGGCCACCTCCTGCGCGATCCAGCGCTGCCGCTTGTGCTCGGCGAGCTGCGCCTGCTCCTCCGCCTCGAGCTTCGCCTCCAGATACGCCTCGTAGTTGCCGGGCCAGCTCGTCACCCCGCCGCCCGGCGCGATCTCCACGATCCGGTCCACCAGATCGTCGAGGAAGTAGCGGTCGTGGGTGACGAGGAGCAGCGCCCCCGAGAGCCGGTCGAGCTCCTCCTCGAGCCAGTCGGTGGTGTCGGCGTCGAGGTGGTTGGTCGGCTCGTCGAGGAGCAGCAGGTCCGGGCGGTGGAGCAGCGCCCGCGCGATGGCGACCCGCTTCTTGAGGCCGCCGGAGAGCTCGGCCACCGGCCGGTCCCAGTCCTTCACCCCGAGCCGGTCGAGGAGCCGCTTCGCCTCGTGCGCGGTGTCCCAGCCGCCGAGGTGCTCCACCCGGTCGGAGAGCGCCGCCAGCTCGGCCAGGATCCGCTCGTGCTCCGCCTCGCCGGCGTGGGCGAGCCGGGCCGAGAGCGCGGCGTGGGCCTCGATCGCCTCGCGCAGCGGCGCCCGGGCCGCCGAGAGCTCCGAGGCCACCGTGGCGCCCTCGGGGAACCGGGGCTCCTGCGGCAGATAGGTGACGCTCGCGCCGCGGCGGAGCTGCACCTCGCCGCGGTCGGGCTCGGCCTCACGGGCCAGGATGCGCATCAGCGACGACTTCCCCGAGCCGTTGACGCCCACCAGCCCGACCCGCTCCCCCTCCTCGAGGGTGAGGGTGAGCCCGTCGAAGACGGCGCGGCTGCCGAAGGTGAGCCGCAGCTCCTTCGCGTGCAGGAGGGTCACGCGCCCTCCCCCTCGGCGACGAGCCGCAGCCCCTTGGGCAGGCTCTCGCCGAAGATGCGCTGCTCGTCGGCCCGCGCCAGCGCCACCACCTCCCGCACCGGCCGGAGCGACTCCTCGGGGACCACCTCGACCAGCGCCGAGAGCACCCGGGCCCGGGCCGCCTCGGAGACGTCGCGGGCCCGGTCGCCGGAGCGGCGCGCCAGCTGGAGCAGCGCGAACGCGCCGTCGCCCGGCGCGGCGCGCATCGACAGCAGCCGGTCGATCCAGTCCTCGGCGGCCTCCGGCGCGACGCAGGCGTGCGCCGACCCGTAGAACGGCACCCGGGCCCCGAGCCGGCCGAGCGCCCAGAGCAGGTGCGGCGCCGGCCCCTCGGCGGCGGCGCGCGCGAAGAGCGCCTCGCCGGCCTCGACCTTGCGCGCCGGGGCGATCCGCTCCAGCGCCCCGGCCAGCCGGATGAGCTCGTCGATCGCCTCCGGCTTCACCCCGGCCTTCCTCGGCTTCGGCTTGCGCGGGTCGGACGGCGCGAGGAAGGCGCCGATGCCCTCGAAGATCCGCTCCTGCTGGGCGGCGTCGAGCCCGCCGGCGATGCGCCGCCAGAGCACCCACCAGGCCTGCCACTGGTTCGGCTCGGCCTGGAACTGCAGCCCCTCGGGGAAGATGGCGAAGGTCTCGGCGGCGCGCCAGGCGTCGAGCGGCGCGCCGAAGCCCGGCCGCAGGCACCAGCCGGCGAACTGCAGCCAGAGCCGCTCGTGGTCGGCGGTGCGCCGCCGGCGCGTGCGGCCGGCGTGGAGCGCCCCCCAGAGCTCGCGGATGACCGGGGTGGTCCAGCCCTCGCGGGGTCCGAGCACCCTCTCGAGCGCGCGGAAGAGCCCCTTCACCTCGCGCTTCTCCACGTCGGCCGGCTTCTTGCCGTAGAAGAGCTCCACCAGCCCCTTCGCCTCGCCGAAGCGGCGCGGCATCTCGGCCACCTCCGAGGGCGCCTCGACCGCCCCCTGCCCGCGCAGCGAGAACTCGAGCTTCCAGCGCGCGTCGCGGTCGGTGGCCACGCACCAGAGCTCGAGGGTGCCGATCTCGGTGAGGCCGGCGTGGAGCCGGACCGGCACCTCGCCGCCCTTGCCGGCCGCCGAGCGGAGCACCGTCTCGATGGGCGGGAGCGGCGCCATGCCCTCGTCGAGCGGCACGAGGTCGCCCGGCTGCTCGAAGCGGGCGCGGGTGGTGGCGCGCAGCTCGAAGCGGACCGGCCGGTCGAGCTTGAGCGCGAAGGTGCGCGGCACCTCCACCTCGCGCCCCTCCTCGAGGTGGCGGGGGACGACGCAGAGCGCCTCGGCCCGGCCGGCCGCGCCCTCCACCTCCACGAAGTAGGCCCGCGGCGTGCCGCCGCCGATGCGCAGCCCCAGGCCGCGCCGCACCAGGGCGCCGTAGGCCGCCCCGCGCGCCACCGCCACGTCGAGCGAGGCGACCGGCAGGAGGGCCACCGGGGGCCGGTCCGGGAACCAGGAGGAGACCACCTCGGCGAGCCGCCGCCCCACCTCGGGCGGGGTGAAGACGCCGCCGTTGAGGAGCAGGGCGTCGGGGCGGGCCAGCCCGTGCTGCGGCGCGCCGAGCGCCTCCTCCACCTCGGGGGCGTGCTCGGCCAGGAAGGCCGCCGCGTGCCGGGTGACGGCCGGGTCGGCCTGGTACGGCAGCCCGAGCTCCTGCAGGGCGCCGCGGGCCTGCGCGCGGGGGCGCTCGTCCCGGCCGACCATCGGGAAGAAGCCGTCGAGGAGCAGCGCCCGCGCCTCCTCGCGCGAGAGCTCCGCCGAGAGCGCCCCGGAGAGCAGCCGGGCGCCGCGCGAGACCACCGACACCCGGGTCCGCTCCGGCGCGCCGGGCGCGAGGAGCTTCTCCTTCGCCTCGCGGCAGGCCTGCACCAGCAGCGCCCACCGCACCGCGTCGAGCCGGCCGCCGAGCCGGGCCTCGGCGGTGCGCGCCAGCGCCAGGTCGACGTTGTCGCCGCCGAGCAGCAGGTGCTCGCCCACCGCGAGCCGGGTCAGCACCGGCGCCCCGTCGCGCAGGGCGGCGTGGATGAGCGTGAAGTCGGTGGTGCCGCCGCCGACGTCGCAGACCAGGATCACCCGGCTGCCGCCGAGCGCCCGGTCGAGGTCCTCGCGGTTGCGGCTGGTGAAGTCGTGGAAGGCGGCCTGCGGCTCCTCGAGCAGCCGCACCCGCGGCAGCCCCGCCTCGCGCGCCGCGCGCAGGGTCAGCTCGCGCGCGACCTCGTCGAAGGAGGCCGGCACGGTGAGCGACACCTCCTGCCCGGCGAGCGGCGCCCCGGGGAAGCGCGCGTCCCAGGCGGCGCGCAGGTGGGCGAGGTAGAGGGCCGAGGCGGCCACCGGCGAGAGGCGCGGCACGCCCTCCGGCGCCCCCCACGGCAGGATGGCGGCGGTGCGGTCCACCCGGGCGTGGCTGAGCCAGCTCTTGGCCGAGCTGACGAGTCGCCCCGGCACGCGCGCCCCCTGGGCGCGGGCGAAGGCGCCGACCACCACCGGCTCGTCGCCCCAGGGCAGGCGGGTGCCGCCCGGGGGCAGCTCGCCCTCCGCCGGGAGGTAGGCGGAGGACGGCAGCAGGCGCTGCTCGGCGGTCTCGCCGGGCGCGACCAGCTGCGGCACCGGGAAGACCTGGATGGCGCCGGCGAGGTCTCCCTCGCTGGCGAGGTCCACGAAGGCGAGGGCGGAGTTGACGGTGCCGAGGTCGATCCCGACCAGGTACCGCGCTGCGGGAGAGGTGCTCATCGAAGTCGCCGCTACGCCCCCGCACCCGGCTGCTCGCGCAGGTTGAGCTCCACCTTCCAGGCGTGGCCGCCCTGGTCCACCGCCTCCAGCTCGAGCGTGCCGATCTCGGTCACGTGGGCGCGCAGCCGGACCGGCACCACCTGCCCGGCGGCGGCGCCGCCGCCGGCGGGGAGCGTGGTCTCGATGGGCCCGAGCTCCTCCAGCTCGCCCTCGCGCTCCACCACCGTCCCGACCTGGTCGTGTCGCCGCGTCGAGGAGGTGAAGAAGCGGAAGCGGGCCGGCTCGCCCACCACCAGCCCGAGCTCGCGGGCCGGCAGGTCGGCGCGGGTGCCCTCCTCCATGCCCATCGGGGCGACGCAGAGCGCCTCGACCGGCGGCGGCATCCCGGGCACCGCCGGCATGGCCCGCTCGAAGCCGACGTAGTACGCGCGGGCGGTGCCGCCGCGGATGCGGATGCCCTTGCCGCGCCGCACGCGGCCGTAGGTGGCGGCCCCCTTGGCCACCGCCAGGTCGAGGTCGCCGCCCGGCAGCACCCGCGGCGCCGCGCCGCCCTCCTCGGCCACCCAGCCGCTCACCACCTCCACCACCCGGTCGGCCAGCTCCCGCGCCTTCATGACGCCGCCGTTGAAGAGGATGGCGGTCGGGTGCAGCAGCGCCTTCCCTCCGAGCGCGAGGCCGGGCGCGCTCCCCGCGTCGATGCTCTGGCGGTGGCGGCCGAGGAAGTCGGCGAGGTGCCGGGTGACGGCGGCGTCCGCGGCGTAGGGCAGGCCGAGGGTGGTGAGCGCGGTGCGGCGCTGCGAGGCCGGCCTCGCGCTCGCGGGCACGCGCGGGAAGAACCCGTCCACCAGCGTGCCCTCGAGCTCCTCGCGGGTGAGCTCGGTGCGCAGGGCGCCGCCCATCAGGCTCGAGCCGCGGCCGGGCACCGTCACCGGCGCGGAGGCCAGCGCCGGGTCGCCGAAGAGCGTCTCCTTCGCCTGGCGCGCGCCGTGGGTGAGGGCCTGGAGCTGCCAGCGGTCGAGCTGCCGGCCCTGCGCCGCGAGCTTGCGCTGCAGGGCGTAGGCGAGCGCGAGGTCCATGTTGTCGCCGCCGAGGAGGATGTGGTCGCCCACCGCCACCCGCTCCAGCGCCAGCGCGCCCTCGCGGTCGGCCACCGCGATGAGGCTGAAGTCGGTGGTGCCGCCGCCGACGTCGCAGACCAGGATGAGGTCGCCCGGCCCGACCCGCCGGCGCCAGGCTTCCCCCATCGCCTCCACCCACGCGTAGAGCGCCGCCTGCGGCTCCTCCAGCAGCGTGAGATCGCCGAGCCCGGCCTGGCGGGCCGCCTCCACCGTCAGCTCGCGCGCCACCGCGTCGAAGGAGGCGGGGACGGTGAGCGTCAGCTCCTGGCGGTCGAGCGCCAGCGCCGGATCGCCCTTCGCCACCGTCGCGTCCCAGGCGGCGCGCAGGTGGCCGAGGGTGCGGGCCGAGGCCTCGAGCGGGGAGATGCGCGGGACCTCCTCGGGGCTGCCGACCGGCAGCGCGGCGGCGCGCCGGTCGATGCCCGGGTGCGAGAGCCAGCTCTTGGCGGAGCTGACCAGCCGCACCGGGGTCTCGGCCCCGCGCGTCCGCGCGAGCTCGCCCACCACGTCCGCGGCGGAGGCGTCCCAGGGGAGCGCCAGCGCGCCGGGCGGGAACTCGGCGGGGTGGGGGCGGTAGAGGAAGGAGGGGAGCAGCGGCCGGGGCCGCACCTCGCCCGGGTGGACGAGCTGCGGCACGCCGAAGACCTCGGGCGCGGCCCCTTCCTCCTCCAGCGGGAGGAAGGAGAGGGCCGTGTTGGTGGTGCCGAGGTCGATGCCGACCGCGTACTTCGAATCCCTCACAGCTCGACCTCGGCCGGCGCCACGATCTCGCGCCCGGCCGGCGGCGGAGAGGGCAGCTTCACCGAGAGGGCGCGCCAGCCGTGGTGGCGCAGGGCCCCCTGGAACGGCGGAGCGCCGACCACGTTGCCGGTGAGGCGAACCTGGGCGGCGTCGAAGCCGGGCGCCACGGTGACGCGGGCCCCCTCGGCGTCCTTGTAGATGGGCTCGAGCCGGAAGTAGGCGTCGATGGTCTTCTTGCAGCCGGCGTGAACCGTGCGGGCGGCGGCGCCGATCTCGGCGTCGCTGAAGCCGGCCAGCTCCTCCGAGCAGAAGTCCACCAGCCGCCCTTCGCGCTGCAGCAGGGCGAGGAGGTGCAGCGCCTCCTCGCCGTCCGGCCGCGCCGGCTTGGGCGGCTCGGAAGGCTTCACCGGCTCGGCCGCCTTGGGCGGCTCAGGGGGCTTCACCGGCTCCGCGGCCTTGGCGGGCGGAGGCGGCTTCGACGCCTCGGCGGCCCTGGGCGGCTCGGCGGGCTTCACCGGCTCCGGCCGCGCCGTCTCGGCGGGCTTGGGGGCGGGCGCCGGCGCGGGCGGCTTCGGGGCCTGGACCGGCGCCGGCCGCGGCGCGGCGGGGCCGAGCGAGGAAGGCGGGCTCTCGGGGTGGACCCGGCGCTCCTCGCGCCAGGCGTGCACCGCGCCGGCGAAGCGGTTGTCGGCGAGGGCGTAGAAGAAGGCGACGAAGGCGAGAGCGAGGCGCTGCCAGAAGGAGAGGGCCTGGTCCATGGCCCGATCATCTAACCGAAATCCGGCTTCCGGGGGACGCAAAGGATGGGCGCCCCGGGGCCCTGGGAGGGTGGAGGTTGCCGGCGCGGCGGGATCGGGAACGTAGTAGACCTCCCCCGCCGCCAATGGCCGCCCTCCCCTCCCGCACCCTGGGCCTCGCCCTCACCGCCGCCGCGGCCGCGCTCTGGGGGTGCTGGGCGCTCTTCCTGCGCCCGGCGGGGCTCGACGGCACCCAGTCGGCGGTGCTGGTGCTGGCGATGATGTCCCTGCCGGCGCCGTTCGCGTTCCGGCGAGCGGCCCTCCGCGACCGCGGGGCCACCCTGGCGCTGCTGGGGCTCGCCGCCGCCGACGTCGGCAACATGGGGCTCTACTTCGCCGCCCTGCAGCGCGGGCCGCTGGCGGTGGCGGTGCTCACCCACTACCTCGCGCCGCTCGCGGTGGCGCTGCTGGCGCCGGCCCTGTTCCGCGAGCCGCGCTCACCGCGCGCGCTCGCCGCCGCGCCCCTCTCGCTCCTCGGCCTGGCCCTGCTCGTCTGGCGCCCGGCCGAAGGCTTCCCGCTCGAGACGGCGCTCCTGGGAGGCGGCAGCGCGGTCTTCTACGCGGCCATCGTGCTCTGCGCCAAGCGCGCCGGCCGGAGCTACGGGCCCACCGCCCTCACCGCCCTGCACGCGCCGCTCACCGCGCTCGCGCTGCTGGCCCTGTACGGCCGCGCCGCCCTGCCGCCCGCGCCCGGCCCCGCGCTGGTGGTGATGGCGGGCGGGCTCCTCTGCGGGCTCGCCGCGAGCGTGCTCTTCTACGCCGGCCTGCGCCGCGTCCCGGCGGAGGTGGCGGGGGCGCTCACCTACCTCGAGCCCCTCACCGCCTCGCTCCTCGGCGCCGCGCTGTATGGCGAGCGGCTGGGGGCGGCCGGGTTGGCGGGCGCGGCGCTGGTCCTCGGCAGCGGCGTGTGGGTGGCGCTCGGCGCGGGCGGGCCCTGACGGCTCGGCCGCCCGCGGTCCTCGGGGGGCGCGGCCCCAACAGGGCGTCCATGGCGCGGCGGCGCCGGCTAGACGGCTGAGGGCGCCGGAGGCCGCATGGCACCCGCTCCGCCGCAGGAGGTCCCATGGCCCGGTACAAGGTCGGCTATCTGATCGGCAGTCTCGCGAAGGCTTCCATCAACCGGCAGCTCGCCCACGCGCTGGTGCGGCTGGCGCCCCCCGAGCTGGAGCTGGTGGAGATCCCCATCAAGGATCTGCCGCTCTACAGCTACGACTACGACGCCGACTTCCCCCCCGAGGCGCGGGCCTTCAAGAAGGCCATCGCCGAGGTGGACGCGGTGCTCTTCGTCACCCCGGAGTACAACCGCTCCATCCCCGGCGGCCTCAAGAACGCGATCGACTGGGCCAGCCGGCCGTGGGGCCAGAACTCCTTCGCGCGCAAGCCCTCGGCCGTGATCGGCGCCTCGGTGGGCGCCATCGGGACCGCCGTGGCGCAGCAGAGCCTCCGCAGCGTGCTGAGCTTCTGCAACTCGCCGCAGATGAACTCGCCCGAGGCCTACATCCACTTCAAGCCCGGGCTCATCACCCCCGACGGCCAGGTGACGAACGAGACCACGGCCGAGTTCCTGCGCAACTACATGGCGGAGCTGCACCTGTTCATCGTCCGGGTGCTGACCGTGCTCCCGCGGGACGTCTGACCGCCCCGGACCCGGAGCGCCCGCGAAACAGCCTGCGCAGCCTGGTCCCGAGCCCAGCCGGCGCCGGCGCCTCCGCGCCCGGCACCGGCCCGGTGAGCCGCAGCACCGCCGCGGTGAGGTTGTCGGGCGTGCCGCGCCGGTTGGCCTCGTCGAGGAGCGCCCGGCAGGCCTCCTCCGCGCCCACCCCGTCGCAGCGCCGCGCCAGCTCGTCGTCCTCGAGCACGTTGTAGAGCCCGTCGCTGCAGAGGAGGAGCAGGTCCCCCTGCCGCAGGCGCTGCGAGAGCCGGTCGCGGCTCACGATCAGCTCCCGGCCCACGCTGCGGGTGAGCACCGAGCGATCGGGGTGGGTGCGGGCCTTCTCCCGGCTCATCATCCCGTAGCGGACCTTCTCGGCCGCGGCGGTGTGGTCCTTGGTGAGCTGCTCGATGCGCCCCTCCCGCAGGAGGTAGAGGCGGGAGTCGCCGGCGTGGACCGCGGTGAGCTCGCCCCGGTCGACGACGGCGGCGACCAGGGTGGTGGTCATGCCCCGCAGCTCCGGGACCGCCACCGCCCGGTCGTAGATCTCGATGTTGGCCTGCTGGAAGGCGCGGTAGAGCCGCTGGCCCGGCGGCCCCGCCTCCTCCTGGTAGGCGCGCAGCAGCACCTCCACCGCCATCTGGCTCGCCACCTCGCCGCCGTTGGCCAGGGAGACCCCGTCGGCCACCGCCAGCACCGCCCGCCCCTCTCCATCGGCCAGGGTCCCGCAGGCGTCCTCGTTGTGGTCGCGCTCCGTGCCCACGTCGGTGCGGGCGGCGGCGTCGAGCTCGAAGTCGTTCACGGCGTCCTCTCCTCGCTCCCGGAAGGTTGCGTCCCCGCGCTCGGGGGCACTACGCTCACCATATGTCATCGGAGACCCCGGCCGGCTGATGCGCGATCCATCCGTCGGCGAGATGCTCGACCAGTTCCAGCTCACCGAGCTGCTGGCCCGCAGCGGCATGGCTTCCATCTTCAAGGCGGTCGACACCGCCACCGGCCGCACGGTGGCGTTGAAGGTGCCGCACATCCAGTTCGAGAGCGACGTCGTCTTCTGGGAGCGCTTCCGGCGCGAGGACGAGGTCGGCCAGCGCCTCCACCACCCGAACGTGGTGGAGGTGCTCGCGACCCCCGAGAAGAGCCGGATGTACATGGTGATGGAGTACGTCGAGGGGCGCTCCCTGCGCGCGCTCCTCGGCAGGCACCCCCTGCCCACCGCCCAGGCGCTCGACCTCGCCAAGCAGGTCTGCGCCGCGCTGGTCTACCTCCACGGCGAGGGGGTGCTCCACCGCGACATCAAGCCGGAGAACGTGCTGGTGACGCCCGAGGGGCGGGTGAAGCTCCTCGACTTCGGCATCGCGGTCTTCGCCTCGACGCGCCGCATGACCTGGGGCGCGCTCTCGAGCGCCATGGGGACGCCCGACTACATGGCGCCCGAGCAGATCCGCGGGCGGCGCGGCGACCCCCGCACCGACGTCTACGCCGTGGGCACCATGCTCTACGAGATGCTCACCGGCCACCTGCCCTACGAGAGCCCCAACCCCCGGGCGCTGCTGCGGGCCAAGGCCGACGAGGAGCCCCGGCCGCCCACCTGGTACGTCCCCGGCTTCGATCCCTCGCTCGAGGCCATCCTGCTGCGGGCCATCGCCCGCAACCCGCGCGATCGCTACCCGAGCGCCGCCGACCTCCTGCGCGACCTCGAGGACCCGTCGGCGGTGCCGCCCTACGACCCGGCCGCCGCCGGCGCCGGCCACCAGCCGCACGTCTCCCGCCGCGTGCTGGTGCCGGTGGTGGTCGCCGCCGCGCTCGCCGCCCTCGCCTCGCTGGTCTGGCTCAGCTCGCGCTCGCAGACCCCCGCCGATCGCTCCGCGCCCGCCGCGCGCGGGAGGTGAACCATGCCGCAGCTCGCGCAGTCGCTCGACCTCGCCTGGGTGCTGCTGGCCGGGTTCCTGGTGATGTTCATGCAGGCCGGCTTCGCGATGGTCGAGACCGGCTTCACCCGGTCCCGCAACGCCGCCCACACCATGGCCATGAACCTGGTGGTCTACCCGGTGGGCGTCCTCTGCTTCTGGCTGGTGGGCTATGGCCTCATGCTGGGCGGCGTGCACGGATGGCCCTCGCTCGGCGCGGCCACCGGGGGCGCGCGGGAGCTCGGGCTCCACCTGGGCGGCCGGGCCTGGGGGCTCCTCGGCGCGAGCCGGTTCGCGCTGGTCACGGTGGCGAACGACCCCGCCAGCCTGGCCATGTTCCTCTTCGCGACCGTCTTCATGGACACCGCCGCCACCATCCCCACCGGCGCCATGGCCGAGCGCTGGAAGTTCTCGGCCTTCCTGCTCTACGCGGTCTTCATGTCCGCCCTGCTCTACCCGCTCTACGGCAACTGGGTGTGGGGCGGCGGCTGGCTGGCGGCGCTGGGGGTGAACGCCGGCCTCGGCCACGGGCACGTGGACTTCGCCGGCGCCAGCGTGGTGCACATGACCGGGGGCGTCGCCGCGCTGGCGGGCGCCATCGTCCTCGGGCCGCGGCTGGGCCGCTTCCGCGCCGACGGGACGGTGGGCGCCATGCCGGGGCACGACCTCCCCATGACGGTGGTGGGCACCCTGGTGCTCGCCTTCGGCTGGTTCGGCTTCAACGCCGGCTCCACCCTCTCGGCCAGCAACCCGCGCATCGCGCTCATCGCCGTGAACACGCTCCTCGCCTCCAGCGCGGGCGCGGTGACGGCGCTGCTCTACGTGTGGGCCGTGTACAACAAGCCCGACCTGGGGATGGCCTGCAACGGGCTCCTCGGCGGCCTGGTGGCCATCACCGGCGCCTGCGCCTTCGTCACCCCCGCGGCCGCGGTGCTCGTCGGCGCCATCGCGGGCGGCCTGGTGGTGCAGGCGGTCACGTTCTTCGAGCGCCGCCTGCGGGTGGACGATCCGGTGGGGGCGATCTCGGTGCACGGCGTCTGCGGGGCCTGGGGCGCGCTCGCGGTGGGGCTCTTCGCCGACGGCAGCTACGGCGCCGGCTGGAACGGCGTCGCCGGGCCGGTCCGAGGCCTCTTCTTCGGAGACCCGGCCCAGCTCGGCGCCCAGTGCGTGGGGGTGGCGGTGAACGCCCTCTTCGTGTTCGCTGCGTCCTATGGGTTCTTCCGGCTGGTGGAGCGGAGGATGGGGAACCGCGTCCCGGCCGAGGTGGAGCTGACCGGCCTCGACGCGCTGGAGATGGGCACCGACGCCTATCCGCGCGGCTAGGCCCGGCGGAGCGGAGCTCCACCGGGCTCAGCCGAGGTGCCGGCCGGCGCCCCGGGCCGGAGCCCGGCGCGCGCGGCCGGCGCGGGGATCAGGCCGTCACCGCCGGCCGCTCGACGAAGACCGACTTCGCCTTCTTCCGGCTGGCGCTGACGAAGTAGACGAGGCCGTACACGCCCCACAGGCCGCAGACGCCCAGGGCGATGAAGGGCTCCTTCACGCTCATGCCGGCCACGGTGAACGGGCCCACCAGGTAGAAGAGCATGCAGGCCAGGTTCGCCAGCAGGCCGAAGAGCGGGATCACCAGGTGCTTGAAGCCGCTGAAGCTCTGGTGCTCGCGGAAGGCGACGATGGCGATCCAGCAGGTGAGCATGTAGAGCAGGAAGGTGCCGAAGTTGCTCACCAGCGTGACGACCACCAGCGAGTTGGGCAGCTTCGCGTAGAGCTCCGGCTTGAAGATGCCGAAGCTGTACCAGATCGAGCCCACGTACTTGGCCTCGAGCGCGGCCGGGGTGGTGCCGCCCAGGTAGATCACGGTGGTGAGGATGCCGATCACCGCCGAGAGGATCGCCAGGGTCCAGATGGCGCGGTGCGGGGTGAGCCGCTTGCCGTGGAGCAGGCCGAAGTGGGCCGGGACCTCGTCGTCGCGTCCCATGGCGTAGGTGACGCGCGCGCCGGTGGAGAGGCAGGAGAGCGTGGTCCCGATGAGCGCCAGGAAGACCGTGGACGCCTGCACCAGCATGAAGGCCCGGCCGGCGGCGTAGCTGCCGAAGAGCCAGGTGCCGGCGAGCACCATCATGTCGCCGAGCGGCGCGCCGGAGCCGCCGGCGTCGGCGAGGGTGTAGCCCTGGTTCAGGAAGTAGTTCGCCGCGAAGTACTCGATCATGTAGCAGACGAGCCCCTGGATGAGCAGGGACAGCAGCACGGCGCGCGGGATGTCCCGCTTGGCGTTGCGCGCCTCCTCGCCCATCGAGGTCACCGACTCGAAGCCGACCAGGATGAGGATGGCGATGCAGGCCTGGATGAACATGAAGGAGAAGCCGTGCGGCGCGGGGACCGAGGAGGCCGTCGAGTGGAACTTGAAGTGCGGCGTGAGGGTCTTCGGGTGGTCGGCGTCCACCGGCTCCATCGTGGTGGCCTGGTCGGCCGCGTAGCTGAGCGTGAAGGGCACCGGCTTGCCGTCCTTCATCTCCGGCACCGGGTTGCCGTCCTTGTCCAGCCTGTTCTGCGTCACCGGCGCGCCCGCGGCGTCGAGCTTGGGCTTGCCGTTCTCGAGCACCGGCTCCTGGGCGACCACGAAGTCCACCGGCACCCCGTTCACGAGGTGCAGGCCCTTCGAGCCCTCGGGGTGGCTCACGCGGTAGGAGATGGCGATCACCGAGAAGACGATGAGCGCGGTGATCTGGATGACGTTGATGGCGAAGTTGACGCCGGTGGTGCCGGTGACCCCGCGGAAGGCGATGTAGGCCACGCCCAGCGCGAAGACCACGCAGAACAGGATCATGAACAGCGGGCTGTTGTAGGTGCCGCTGAAGGTGTCGGGGAAGAACTGGTTGAGGAGGTAGCCGGAGAGGATGGCGGTCACGCCCACCATGCAGCCCGGGTAGACCCAGTAGTAGAGGTGGCTCGCCCAGCCGGTGACGAACTTGGCGATGCGGGCGAACCGGTAGGCCTTGGTCTTCCCGAGGAAGGCCTGCTCGGCGAAGAAGTAGGAGGAGCCGGCGCCGGGGTAGAGCTTCGAGAGCTCGGCGTAGCTGATGGCCGTCGCGAGACACAGGACCAGCGCGAGCACGATCCCGGCCAGCATGGCCGAGCCGGCCACCGGCGCGCCGTAGAGCGACTGCATCTGGAAGGTGAGCCAGAGGAAGGCGCCGGGCGCGATGAGCGCCATGGCGTTGATGGTGAGGCCGGTGAGGCCCAGCGTGGCGCGCGAGGTCGAGCCGGTCTCCACCGTTGGGGTGCTTCCTGGGGACATGGTGTTTTCTCCCTCCTGAGGAGGACGGGGGCGATGGGGCGGATGGCTGCGTCGGGGGAGGGCAATGCAGCGCGCGTGCCGCGGGCAGAAACCGCGCCGTGGGGCGCAATTCGCGGGGTTTTCCCGTCAGCGTGGATGGAGCGCGGGCAAGCGCTGCCTGCGCCGCGGGCACGGAAGCGCCGAGCGGGAGGCGAGCCGGCGCGCTGCCCGGTCCCCGGGCACCGGGAACCGATCTTCCCCCGTCGAGGCGAAGGGGCTGCCCGACGCCCGGGCACCGGAACCGCTCTTCACTCCCTCGAGTGGCCTTGGCCCCCTCCCATCCCGGCGGAGGGGAGGCTGGGGAGGGGAGGCCGCCCCACGCCGCCGCGACTGCCTACCCGACCGTCTCGGCGTAGGTCATGACGAGGTACATCAAGGCCTCCTCGTCGCCCGGGTTCTCGTAGCTGTGCGGGCGGTCGGCCTCGAAGACGATGGCGTCTCCGGTCGCGAGGTGGTGCCGGGTCCCGTCGAGGTCGAGCTCCATCTCCCCCCGCGAGACCACCAGGTTCTCCATGGTGCCCGGCGCGTGCGCGTCGGCGTGCTCCGTGCCGCGCGGCGCCAGCCGCAGCTCGTAGAACTCCACCCGCCGCGGCTCGTCGAAGGGAAAGAGGGCGCGCGAGCTGAAGCTCCCGTCGTGGCTCGCGAGCACCTTGGCGTGGTCGGCCCGCAGGATGTGGACGCCGCCGGCCGCGCGCGCCCCGAGGAGCGCCGAGAACGGCACCTCCAGGGCGGTCGAGATCTTCCAGAGCACGTTGATGGTGGGCGCGCTCTGGCCGAGCTCGATCTGCCCCAGCATGGCCCGGGAGACGCCGCACAGGCGGGAGAGCTTCTCGAGGGAGAGGTCGCGCTCGGTGCGGAGCCGGCGCAGGTTCTCGCCGACGAGCGCGGTGAGCTGCCCGCCGGCCGGCGCCTCCGACGGCGCGATCGACCGCTCCCCCGCCCCC
Source organism: Myxococcales bacterium (assembly GCA_021782135.1). GTDB lineage: Bacteria > Myxococcota > Myxococcia > Myxococcales > Anaeromyxobacteraceae > Anaeromyxobacter_B. Next base: position 19,738 of record JAJXVM010000011.1, read on the forward strand.
TTCCCCTTGCCCCGCGGTTTCGCGCTCGCTCGTACGTTGGCCATGTCGCCAAAAATGTCCGTTATATCGGACGAGTTGTCAATCGAAGGCGCGCCGCCCATACTGCGCCTCCGGATGGCGGCCCGCGGGGCAGAGAAGGCGACCGGGCCGTGGCGGGTGACCTTCGTCACCAACCCGGACGACTGCAACCTCGCCTGCGACATGTGCCCGGGCCACTCGCCCCTGGGGCCGGGGCCCCGGCGCCCGCCGCGGCGGCTCGACCCGGAGCTGGTGCTCGCGGTGCTCGCGGAGCGGGAGGGCTCGCCGCTGCGGGAGGTGGTGCCGTCCACCATGGGCGAGCCGCTGCTCTGGGCCGGGCTCGACCGGCTCGCCGCCGCCTGCCAGGCGCGAGGGCTCTCGCTCAACGTCACCACCAACGGCACCTTCCCCGGCCGCGGCCCGCGCGCCTGGGCCCGGCTGCTCGCGCCGGCGACCCGGGACCTGAAGGTCTCCTGGAACGGCGCCAGCGCCGCGGTGGCGGAGCGGCTCATGGGCGGGCTCCGTTACGAGGCGGCGTTGGACGCGCTGCGAGCGTTCCTGGCCGAGCGCGACGCCGTCGCGGCGGCGGGGGGCCGCCGCTGCCGGGTGAGCTTCCAGGTCACCGCCCGGGAGGAGAACCTGGCGGAGCTGCCCGAGGTGGTCCGGCTCGCCGCGCGGCTCGGCGTGGAGCGCGTCAAGCTCCACCACCTGCAGCCCCGCCTCCCGCACCTGCGCGCTCGCTGTCTCGGCCGCGACGGAGGCGCGGCGGCCCGCTGGAACGGCGCGGTGCGAGCCTGCCTGCGCGCCGCCGGCGAGGCGGAGCTGCCGGGCGGTGGACGGGTCCTGCTCGAGAACGCCACGGAGCTGCCGCCCGGCGGAGCGGCCGCGGCGCCCCGAGGCCCCTGCCCGTTCCTCGGCCAGGAGGCCTGGGTGCTCGCGGACGGCCGCTTCGCGCCCTGTCCCCACCCCGCGGCCGCGGAGGGCGAGCTGGGCGAGTTCGGCGACCTTCGGCGGACGGCGCTCGCGGAGATCTGGACCGGCCAGGCGCTCGCTGGCCTGCGCGCGGGCTTCCTCGAGCACCCGGTCTGCCGGAGCTGCAGCTTCCGGCGAGCCGGAGGGGCGAGCGAGATCGCGCCCTGAGGCCGGTGGGGGCGAGCGCGGCGCGCCGAGCGGGTCACGGCGCCGCCGCGAATTCCGGGAGATTGGGGTTCCCGCATCCGGGGCTCTCCACGGCCGCCGACGAGGAGCACGATGGTGGGGCAGCCGGAAACCCAGGAGACGATCATGGCCGACCAGAAGAAGCGAGGATTCCACGCGCTGGAACAACGAATTCATCAGATGGAAGAGGAGGATTCGAAGAAGCAGCAGCAGGCCAACCCTCCGCGGGAGGGGCAGCAGCCACGCTCCGAGCCGGGGGAGCCCAAGCCGAGGAAGTAGCCGGGCGGTGGCGCGCGCCTCAAGTTGCCGGCATGCGCGCCACAAGCCTGTTGGCCGTGTTCGCAGTCGCCGTGGTTCCTACCCTCCCGCTCGCGGCCGGTGACCGCCGCGCCGCGGCGGAGGGGGCCCGGCTGGAGTCGCTGCCGGACCAGCTCCGGGAAGGCGACACCATCCGCCTGCCGGAGGGCTTCCTGCGGGTCGAGGGGCCGGAGGAGCCGGGGCCCGCCGGGAGCTTCTCCGTGGCACCGGCGGAGGAGGTGCTCCCCTATAGCTGCGGCGGTCGCTGCCCGGCCGCCATCGACATCCCTCCCGAGCCGCCGCCCACGCTCCCGCCGCCTCCGGCGCGCCGCCCCCGCGGGATGGGGCTCTGCGAGCCGGAGCGGGCCGCGTTCCTCAAGGAGCTGCTGCGCATCAGCGGGGTGGAGGAAGTCTCCGATCCGCTCGCGCTGATCGCCGCCTTCACCGGCGAGGGCGCCGGGGACGTGCCCTCGCTCCGCTTCCCGGAGTGGGGGCTCCTCCCGGTGGATCCGGTGCGGGCGCTGGCCTGGAACTTCGAGCTGCAGATCCGCGCCCACGAGCTGTCGGAGTGCATCCGCGACCCCGACCGCCCGCGCGTCGACCCGCGCTTCCACCCGCGCGGCACGGCCGGCCCGGCCACCGCGCCCTCCGGATCGCCCCCGCCCGGCGCGCCGACCTTCCCGGCCCCGCGCCCCGGCGACGCGCTCGTCGCCAGCGGCCGGTAGCCCGCCGGTTCGCGGGCTCGAGCCCTCACCCCCGCGAAGGCACTCGACGGGGTTCGATCGCTCGACTACGGTGCTTCGATCCTCGCCCTCGTCGGGCTTGGTTCCGGGTCGGCACTGGACGCCGCCCGCTCACACCGAAGGTGGACACCGCATGGCCAGTGGCACCGTGAAGTGGTTCAACGACGCGAAGGGGTACGGCTTCATCACCCAGGACAACGGTGGCGACGACGTGTTCTGCCACCACACGGCGATCGTCGCCGAGGGCTTCCGGTCCCTGCAGGAGGGGCAGAAGGTCGAGTTCGACGTAGCCAAGGGCCCGAAGGGCCTGCAGGCCGCGAACGTCCGGGCGGTCTAGGTCCGGCTAGAGGCGTAGTATGTAGGCCCGGCCGCGAGGCCGGGCCTTTGCTTTCACCGCGACAGGGAGGTGGCATGGCTCAGAATCCAGGACAACTGAAGCGCATCAAGGAAGCCGGGCGGCGCGAGAAGCAGCGGGACAAGGCCGAGCGCAAGGAGCAGCGGCGCAAGGAGGCCGAGGATCGCCGCAAGAACCTCCCGCCGGGAGAGGATCCCGACCTGGTCGGGATCAGGCCGGGCCCGCAGCCTCCCCTCGAGGACTGAGAGAGCCTTCACCGGCTCCAGGCGGGTCGTACCGGAAGGCGCGGCGGCGCGGCAGGGTCATTCCCCGCGCACGTCGCAGCCTCCGGTCGCCACCTGGACGTCGGCCCCGGGGTGGCGCTCGCGCAGCATCGCGGCGTACTCCTCCACCCGCCCCTGGTTCCGCGTGCCGCACAGCGGAAAGTCCAGCCGCTCCTCCGGCGTGAGGAGCGCGGACGTGCAGGCGGGGGCCCCGTCGATCACCACGTGCCAGATCATCGGCGCACCATACACCCGGCATGGCGCCCCCCGCGCCCGGCGACGCTCGGACTGGGGGTGAGCGTGCTCGCCTGCCTCCGCGGCGGCGGGGCGCTCCGTGGAGGGGGGCGCGCCCGCGCTCCGCCCTGCTTATCACACACGGATGATCCGCAGCGTGCCCGCACCGGCCTCCTTCGCCGACCGCGTCGCCCATGTCGTGGGCCCGGCGAACTGCATCCGGGACCCGGCGGCGCTCGCCACCTACTCCTGCGACGGGCTCACCAACACCCGGGTCGCGCCGGCGCTGGTGGCCCTGCCCGGCAGCACCGCCGAGGTGGCGGAGGTGGTCCGGCTCGCCACGCAGGCCGGCATCCCCATCGTCCCCCGCGGCTCGGGCACCGGCCTCTCCGGAGGAGCGCGGCCGGTGCCGGGGTGCCTCGTCCTGGGGCTCTCGCGGATGCGGACCATCCTGGAGGTGGACCTCGAGAACGGCCGGATGCGGGTCGAGCCCGGGGTGATCAACCTCGAGGTCTCGGACCGGGTCGGGCCGGCCGGCTGGTACTACGCGCCGGACCCCTCCTCCCAGAGCGTCTGCACCATCGGCGGCAACGTCGCCGAGAACTCCGGCGGCGCGCACTGCCTCAAGTACGGCTTCACCACCCACCACGTGCTCGGCGCCACCCTGGTGCTCGACGGCGGCGAGGTGGTGACCCTCGGCGGCCCGGCGCTCGACGTGCCCGGCTACGACCTCCTCGCCGCCCTGGTGGGGAGCGAGGGGATGCTGGGGGTGGTGACCGAGGTCTGGCTGCGGCTGCTGCGCAAGCCGGAGGCGACCCGCACCTTCCTCGCGGTCTTCCCGTCCACCGACGAGGCCGGCGCCGCCGTCTCCGGGATCATCTCCGCCGGGATCCTCCCCGCCGCCATCGAGATGATGGACCGGCTCGCCATCGCCGCCGCCAAGGCCGCCACCGGCCTCGACTGGCCCGACACCGGCGCCCTCCTGCTCATGGACGTGGACGGGCCGGCCGAGGAGGCGGAGCACACCGCCGCCCGCGCGGTCGCCATCGCGCGGGACGCCGGGGCCTCGGAGGTGCGGCGCCCGCGGGACGACGCCGAGCGGCTCCTCATGTGGAAGGGGCGCAAGAGCGCCTTCGCCGCCGTCGGCCGGATCAGCCCGAACTACCTGGTGGAGGACGGGGTCATCCCCCGCTCGGAGATCGCGCGGGTGCTGCGCGAGATCTCCGCGCTCGCGGCGGCCCACGGGCTGCGCGTGGCCAACGTCTTCCACGCCGGCGACGGCAACCTCCACCCGCTGGTGCTCTACGACGCGAGCGCGCCCGGCGAGCTGGAGCGCGCCGAGCGGCTGGGCGGCGAGATCCTGGAGCTCTGCGTCCGCTCCGGCGGCTCCATCACCGGCGAGCACGGCGTGGGCACGGAGAAGGCGGCCTACATGGCGCTGCAGTTCGCGCCGGACGACCTCGCCGCCATCGAGGCGGTGCGCGGCGCCTTCGACCCGCTCTGCCGCTTCAACCCCGGCAAGGTGTTCCCGAACCCGCGCCTCTGCGGCGACCGCCCCGGGCCGTACCAGCCGCACCCGGTGGAGCGCGCCGGGCTGGCGGAGCGCTTCTAGAGGGGGCGGCACCGTGATCTCGCAACCCGCCCCTGGCAGCGCCCCCGGCCCGCGAGCCCTGCCCGCGCCGCCGCCCCGGGCCGAGCCCCCTCGCTTCGTCCCCGGGAGCGTGGCGGAGGCTCGCGAGATCCTGCGCGCCACCGCCGCGGAGCGCCTGCCGCTCGCGTTCGAGGGCGGCGGGACCGACCTCGGGCTCGGCGCCCCGTCGCCGGTCCCGTGCGCGGTCCTCGAGACCACCCGGCTCGCGCGCATCCTCGAGTACGCCCCCTCGGATCAGGTGGTGGTCGCCGAGGCCGGCCTGACCCTGGCGGCGCTCCAGGAGACGCTCGCGCGCGAGGGGCAGCGGCTGGCCCTCGACCCGCCCCTGCCCGAGCGCGCCACCCTGGGCGGCATCCTCTCGGCGAACGCCTTCGGCCCCCTGCGCACCCGCCACGGCGCGCCGCGGGACCTCGTCATCGGGATCGGCGTGGTCCGGGCCGACGGCGTCCTCGCCCACGGCGGCGGGAAGGTGGTGAAGAACGTGGCGGGGTTCGACCTGCCGCGGGTCTTCTCCGGGGCGCTCGGCACCCTCGGGCTGGTGGTGGAGCTGAGCTTCCGGCTCCACCCCTTGCCGGAGACGGCCGCCACGCTCCTCGCGGCCGGGCTGGACGCGGAGGGGGTCTGGCGGCTGGCGCGGGCGCTGCGCGACGCGCAGCTCGAGCCGGCGGCGGTCGCGGCGCTCCGCGAGGGAGGGCGCTGGGCGCTGGGCGTCCGCTTCGAGGGCTTCGAGGCGGGCGTCTCGGCCCAGGCCCGCCGCGCGCTGGCGCTGGCCGGCGCCGCCCG
>JAJXVM010000244.1 GCA_021782135.1 Myxococcales bacterium
GTGGCGCGCCGGCGCGGGGCTGGCGGCGCGCGGCACCTCCTCGACCGCCGCCGCCGGGCCGGCCGCCGAGCTCACCCGGTCGCGTCCGGCGCCCGAGCAGAAGAGCAGGTCGAAGGCGATCGCGTTCGGGTCGCTGGCGTCGGAGGACGGCAGCGTCGAGACCACCTCGCCGTGCTCCTTGAGCCGCGCCTTGAGCGCGTCGAGCGCGGTGTCGAAGCTGGCGAGGTCGAAGCCCACCTTCACCCGGAAGAGGCCGAGCCCCTTGCCGAGGTTGAAGCGCAGCCGGTGCTCCTCGTACTCCGTGAGCACCCCCAGGACGGCCGGGGCGATGGCGAAGGCGTCCAGGGGATCCCCGCCGGCCGTCGCGGCCGGGGCGGGGCGGGCGCGGAGCGCCTGCGCGAGGGACTCGGCGGCCTCCACCGTGGCCGGCGGCCTGCCGGTGGCCTCCTCGGCGATGCACTTCCCGAGCAGGTCGGTGGCCTGGTTGAGGAGCTTGAAGGTGGCGTTGTCGAGGGCGCGGCGTCCCATGCGCACCGCGTCGAGCAGGTCCTCGAGCGCGTGCGCCAGGCGCGCCATCCGCTCCACGCCGAACATCGCCGAGACGCCCTTGAGCGTGTGGGCGGCGCGGAAGACGGCGTTCAGGATCTCCGGGTCGGCCTCCTCGGAGCCACGGCCCCTGCAGGCGTCCTCGAGCCGCAGGAAGTCGCGGTCGAGCGCCTCGATGTTCTCCTGCGCCTCGGAGATGAACTCCGAGAGCGCCTTCTCCGAAGGGCGTTCCGCCATCGCGCGTGCCCCCGCCGGCGACCCGGGGCGGGCCGGCGTCTACCGTACCATGTGCCCGGGGGGGGGCAAACTCATTGGCCGGGACGGCAGCTCCACCCGCGTGGTCGGCGGCACCACCTCGACGTCGCTCCCGAGCGCCTGCTTCGCGGCGCCGAGGTCGCGGGCCAGCGCCCGCGAGTCGCCGAGCAGCACGATCCGCGGCCCCCGGTAGCGCGCGCAAGCCTGCAGCCAGAGCCGCGGGGCCGGGATGGCCCCCTCGCCCTGCGCGAGGAAGGGCGGCAGCGAGGTGGCGAAGGCCTCGCTCCGGACCCGCTGCATGGCGTCGCAGGCGGTGAGCAGGGCCTTGCCGTAGCCCGCCTCGTCGAGCGGCGCCTCGCCGAGGCCGAAGCAGAAGATGCGGTCCACCGGGAGCCGGCCCGCCGACGGGATGAGCAGGGCCTCCCCGTAGCCGCCCTCGAACTGGCCGGCGCGGATGGTCCGCGAGAGCGCGCCGCACAGCCGCCAGTCGGCGAAGCCGGCCAGCCCCTGGAGCGGCCGCTCCGGGCCCACGAAGACCGCGAGCGCGTCCACGCGCAGGGCGTCGAGCGCGGGGAGCCCCAGCTCGGCCAGCTCGAGGCGCAGGCTCATCGGCCCCCGTCGGGCTCCCGCCGGGACGCCGGGAGGGCCCCGGCGATCTTGTCGAGGACGCCGTTGATGAACGCGCCGGAGCTCTCGCTCCCGAACTTCTTGCCGAGCTCGATCGCCTCGTTGATGGCCACCTTGACCGGCGTGTCGCCGTGGCGCAGCTCGAAGACCGCGAGCCGCAGCACGTTGCGGTCCACCTTGGCCATGCGGTCGAGCCGCCAGTGCGTGGACACCGACTCGATGGCGTCGTCGATCTCCCGCCGGTGCCGGGCCACCCCGCGCACCATGCCCTCGGTGAGCTCCATGACCTCCCGCTCCACCGGCTCGAAGCTCTTCCAGAACCGGGTCAGCGCCTCGTCGAGGTCGGTGGCGGCGACGTCGATCTGGTACAGCGCCTGGACGGCGCGCTCCCGGGCCTTGGTGCGCTTGGCGGCGGCCATCTACTCCCGGCCCCCCTTGCCCGCCGCGAGCCGCTCCGAGCGGAAGACGTTGGCCTGCTCGATGGCCGCCAGCGCCGCCTCGGCGCCCTTGTTGCCGGCCTTCACCCCGGCGCGCTCCAGCGCCTGGGCCATGTCGTCGCAGGTGAGCACGCCGAGCGAGACCGCGCAGCCGGCCTCGAACGCCACCTGGGCGACGCCCTTGGTGGCCTCGGCCGAGACGTACTCGAAGTGCGGGGTGCCGCCGCGGATCACGGCGCCGAGCGCCACCGCGGCGTCGTAGCGGCCGGTGCGGGCGACGCGCCGGAGCAGCGCCGGCAGCTCGAAGGTGCCGGGGCAGCGGTAGACGTCGATGGCCGCCTCGTCCACGCCGTGGCGCTTGAGGGTGTCCACCGCGCCGGAGAGGAGCTGCTCGGTGACGAGCGAGTTGAAGCGCGAGACCACCAGGGCGAACCGGAGCCCGGTGGCGACGAGCGATCCTTCGATGACGTTCATCACTTCTTTCCTTTCCGCTGCTGCTTCTTCCGCGCGCGCGCCGGGCGGGTCATGCGCCGGGGGCTGGTGTCCGGGAGGAGCGTGAGCAGGTGCCCGAACTTCTCCCGCTTGGTCTGGAGGTAGGCCCGGTTCCGCTCGGTGGGCGGCATCTCGATGGGCACGCGCTCCTTCACCTCGAGGCCGTAGCCCTCGAGCCCGATGATCTTCTTCGGGTTGTTGGTGAGGAGCCGCATCTTGCGGACGCCGAGGTCGCGCAGGATCTGGGCGCCGATGCCGTAGTCGCGCAGGTCGGGCTTGAAACCGAGCTTCACGTTGGCGTCGAAGGTGTCGAAGCCCTGGTCCTGCAGGTTGTAGGCGCGCAGCTTGTTGGCGAGCCCGATGCCGCGCCCCTCCTGGTCGAGGTAGAGCAGCACGCCCCGGCCGGCGCGCTCGATCTGCGCCAGCGCGGCGTGGAGCTGGGGCCCGCAGTCGCAGCGCTCCGAGCCGAAGACGTCGCCGGTGAGGCACTTCGAGTGGACCCGGACCAGCACCGGCTCGTCCGGCTTCCACCCGCCCTTGACGAGCGCCACCGCGTGCGCGCCGTCCACCACGCTCTGGTACACCACCGCGGTGAAGTCGCCGTACACCGTCGGCAGCGGCGCCTCCGCCTCCCGCTCGACGAGCGAGTCCTTGCGCATGCGGTAGGAGATGAGGTCGGCCACCGAGACGATGGGGAGGTCGAACTGGCGCGCGAGCTTCTCGAGGTCCGGCCGCCGCGACATGCTGCCGTCGTCGTTCATCACCTCGCAGATGACGCCGGCCGGGGTGAGCCCGGCGAGGCGCGCCAGATCCACCGAGCCCTCGGTCTGGCCGGCGCGCACCAGCACGCCGCCCCGGCGGGCCCGCAGCGGAAAGACGTGGCCGGGCCGGGAGAGGTCCTCGGGGCGGGCCCCGTCCTTCACCGCGGTGAGGATGGTGTGGGCGCGGTCCTTGGCGCTGATGCCGGTGGTGACGCCCTCGGCGGCCTCGATGCTGACGGTGAAGGCGGTCCCGAAGTTGGAGCTGTTGGCCTGCTCCTCCACCATGAGCGGCAGCCGCAGCTCGCGCACCTTCTCCGCGGTCATGGCGAGGCAGATGAGGCCGCGGCCGTGCTTGGCCATGAAGTTGATGGCCTCGGGGGAGACCTTCTCGGCGGCGATGCAGAGGTCCCCCTCGTTCTCGCGGTCCTCGTCGTCGACGAGGATCACCATCCGGCCGCCGCGGATGCGGTCGATGGCGAGCTCGATGCGGTCCATCATGTTCTCCGCCTGCTGCGCCGTCATCACTTCCCTCCGTCGCCGTAGCCCCAGCCGGCGAGCCGATCCTGGTCGAGGCCGATCGAGAGCTCGCGCAGGCGCGCCACGTGCCGCGCCAGCACGTCGGCCTCCAGGTTGACCTTGGTCCCGGGCCGCGCCGCGCCCAGGGTGGTGCGGGCGAGCGTCTCGGGGATGAGCGCCACCTCGAAGCGCTCGCGGCCGGCGCTCGCGACCGTGAGCGAGACCCCGTCGATGGCGATCGAGCCCTTCTCCGCCACCAGCGGGGCGATGGCCGGCGGCAGCGAGAGCGCGAGCCGCGCGCCCTGCCCCTCCGGCCGGCGCGAGAGCACCTCGCCGACGCAGTCCACGTGCCCTTGCACGAGGTGGCCGCCGAGCCGCTCGCCGAGCGCCAGCGCGCGCTCCAGGTTCACCACCGTCCCCGGCTTCCAGCCGCCGATGGTGGTGCGGGAGAGGGTCTCGGGCACGGCGTCGAACGAGACCAGCCCGTCCCCGCGCTCCGCCACGGTGAGGCAGCAGCCGGAGCAGGCGACGCTCTCGCCGAGCGCCAGCGCGTCCACGTCGAGGGCGCGCGGGCGCAGCACGAGGCGCGCGCCCCCCTGCCGCGGCGCGACCCGCTCCACCGTCCCCGTGTCGGCTACCAGGCCCGTGAACATGAACGAGGCGGAAGATAGCGGAAAGCCCCGATTTTCGCCAACGGCAAGGGCGAGCGCCCGGCCGTCAGCGCCGGCCCGCCGGCACGGCGCTCACGAGCAGGTCGTCGCCCAGCCGGCGCGCCTCGAGCTCCTCGAGCGCGAGCGCGTCGCCCATGCGGGCCACGCTCGGCCCGGCGACCCAGGAGCGCGCCCCGCCCCCGGCGAGCTTGGGCGCGACGAAGAGGAGCACCCGATCGGCGAGCCCCTGCTCGAGGAAGCTCCGGTGCACCTCGGCGCCGCCCTCCACGAGCAGGTGAGCGATCCCGCGGGCGGCGAGCCGGTCGAGCAGGTCGTCGAGGTCCACCCGGCCGTCGCGCTCGCGGCAGGCGAGGAACTGCACCCCCTCGGCGAGCCGCCGCGCCGGGACCGCCACGCCGGCGAGGTGGGCCACCAGGGTCGGCGCCCGCGAGCGGTGGTGGAAGAGCTTCAGCCCGGGGGGCAGGTCGAGGCGCGCGTCGAGCACCACCCGGACCGGGTCGCGCCCGCGCCCGCCCGGCAGCCGGGTGGTCAGCCGCGGGTCGTCGGCCCGGGCGGTCCCGGCCCCCACCAGCACCGCGTCCACCCGGTTCCGCAGCCGGTGCGCCTCGGCCCGCGAGGCCTCGCCGGACACCCAGCGGGCGTCCCCGCTCGCGGTGGCGAGCTTGCCGTCGAGGGTGATGGCCGCCTTGAGGGTGACGTAGGGCCGGCCGGTGGTGATGTAGCGGAACCAGTGGGCGTTGAGGGCGTCGCACTCCTTGCGCAGGACGCCCGGGATCACCTCCACCCCGGCGCGCCGCAGCCGGGCGAGGCCGCGCCCGTTCACGAGGAGGTTCGGGTCCCGCGAGCCGACGAAGACGCGCCGCACCCCCGCCTCGATGAGCGCCAGGCTGCAGGGGGGCGTCTTGCCGAAGTGGCTGCAGGGCTCGAGGGTGCTGTAGAGGTCGGCG
>JAJXVM010000012.1 GCA_021782135.1 Myxococcales bacterium
AGACCCCGAGCCGGAGGAGCCCCGCCCCGAAGCCGCCCAGCCCGGCCGAGAAAGCGGACCAGAACAGCAACCCCGCCACGGTCAGCCGCGAGTCGGCCTGCTCCAGGAGCCGCTCCAGGGAGCGAGCGGCGGGGACCGACTCCAGCAGCGCGTTCAGCTTCGGCTCCTGCGCCAGCTTGCGGCGCCGGAGGAGGCTCGTCTCCTCCGTGAGCTCCTCCGCCCGGATGGACTGCAGGCGGCGGCGGAGCTCCTCCTCCCGCTTCTCGAGGTGCGAGCGGCGAAGCTGGCGGGCTCCCTCGAGGGCCGCGACCAGGGCGACGCTGCACAGCAGCAGCAGGATGGTCTGCATCACGCCCTCAGGTAGGGATCGAGGATGGTCGCGAGGTCGATCCCGAACTGCTGGATCCGGGTGAGCACCCTCGGCCGGATCCCCGTCGAGGCGAGCTGGCCCTGGATGCGCCCCTTCTCGTCCACGCCGCGCTGCTCGAACCGGAAGATCTCCTGCATGGTGATGGTCGGGCCCTCGGAGCCCGTCACCTCCGAGATGCTCATCAGCCGGCGCTGGCCGTCGGTGCCGCGGTTGAGCTGGACGATGACGTGGATGGCCCGGGAGATCATCTGACGGGTGGACGCCTCCGGCAGGGTGATGCCGGCCATGCCGATCATCGCCTCGAGCCGGGTGAGCGCGTCGCGGGGCGAGTTGGCGTGGATGGTGGTCATCGAGCCGTCGTGGCCGGTGTTCATGGCCTGCAGCATGTCGAGCACCTCGGCGCTGCGGACCTCGCCGATGATGATCCGGTCGGGCCGCATGCGCAGGGAGTTGCGGACCAGGTCGCGGGCGGCGATCTCGCCCTTGCCCTCGATGTTGCTGGGCCGGGTCTCGAGGCGCACGACGTGCGGCTGCTGCAGCTGCAGCTCGGCCGAGTCCTCGATGGTGACGACGCGCTCGTCCTCGGGCACGAAGGCCGAGAGGGCGTTGAGCATGGTGGTCTTGCCGCTGCCGGTCCCGCCGCTCACCACCACGTTCAGCTTGGCGCGCACGCAGCCGGCCAGGAAGGAGATCGACTCGCGGCTGACCGAACCCAGGCCGACCAGGTCCTTCACCCTGAGCGGCGAGCGGCCGAAGCGCCGGATCGAGAGGATGGGGCCGTCGATCGCCAGCGGCGGGATGATGGCGTTGACGCGCGAGCCGTCGGGGAGCCGGGCGTCCACCATGGGCGAGGTCTCGTCCACCCGACGGCCCACCCGCGAGACGATGCGGTTGATCACGTGCATGAGGTGATCGTTCGAGTCGAACTGCACCGGGGTGAGCTCGAGCTTGCCGCCGCGCTCCACGTAGACGGTGGAGCCGGTGTTGACCAGGATGTCGGAGACGGTCCCGTCCGCCAGCAACGGCTCGAGCGGTCCGAGGCCGGTCACGTCGTCGAGCAGCTCCTGGACCAGCCGCTCGCGCTCGGCCTGGTTGAGCGCGATGGAGGAGGCGCCGACCATCCTGCCGACCACCCCGCGCAGCTCCTCGCGGAGCCGGTCCGGCGGGAGCCGCTCGATGGCCTTCAGGTCGAGCTGGTCGATGAGCCGGCGGTGGAGCTCGGTCTTGCTCGCGCGGTACGACTCCGGGGTGGACCCCGGCTCCGGCTCGGGGCGCGCCCCGTCGGCGGGGACCTGCTTGAGCCGCTCACTCAGTCGCATGGCTCGCCCTCAACGGCAGGATCCGCTGGAAGAAGGATCGCTTCGCGGCGGGCTGCTGCTCGGGTTCCGTTCCCAGGAGCAGGGTGGCGATGGCGTCGCAGTCGCGCGTCACCTGGGCCTTGGGGGCCTCCTCCGCCAGCAGCAGGCCCTTGTTCACGCAGCGGATGACGGCCGGGTAGTCGTTGGCGACCGTGGCCCGGACCGGCTCCCCGACGGTGTCCGCCATGACCTGCACGTCGATCTCGAGCTGCTTCTGGTAGCGGTTCACCACCAGCGCCAGCTTCCGGTCGTGCCCCAGCCGCTGGAACAGCTGGACGCAGCGGCGCGCGTCGCGGACCGCGGGGACCTCCTGCGTGGCCACCAGGAGCACGTTGTCGCTCGCGTCGAGCGCCGCCACCGACAGGTCGTCGAAGCTCCGCAGGCCGTCGAGGACCACCGCCCCGTAGTGCTCGCGCAGGAAGCCGATCAGGGCCGAGAGGGCGCCGGGGTCGACGCGATCGGCGTCCTCGACCCGGTGCGACTGGGCGAGCACGTGGATCCCCGAGCGGTGGCGGAGGAGGGTGGTGTCCAGGAGCGATCGGTCGAGCCGCCCGATGTTCGCGATCACGTCGGAGATCGAGAACCCGCCGGGAAGGTCCAGGAAGGCGAGCACGTCGCCCATGTTGAGGTTCAGGTCCACGAGGCAGGTTCGCTCCCCGCGCGCCTGAAGGAGGCCGGCCAGGTTGGCCGCCAGCGTGGTCGCGCCCACCCCCCCCTTGCTCGGGAAGACGGCGTGGACGGCGCCGGCCGTCCGGCCCTCGCCGCCGCGCAGGAGCGCGCGCAGGGCCCGGACCAGCCCGGGCCCGTCGCCGACCAGGACGAACTCCTTCGCCCCCTCGCGCATGGCGCGGAGGATGAGGTCGGCGTCCTTCTGCGACCCCACCACGATGGCGGGGACGCCGGCCAGGGCGAGGTCGCGAACGGTCCGGAAGCCGGTCTCCGGGTCGGGCTCGAGCGCGACGACGGCCGCCGCGGCGCCCGCCGCTCGGAACTGCTCGGCGGAGAGCCCCGCCTTGCAGGGCTTGAGCACGGCGTTCGGGAGCGCGCCGCGGAGCTGCTGCAGCAAGGACTCGGGAGCGCCGGCGAGGAGGACGGGGCGGGTGGTCATGGTGGCTCCTCAGTGCACGAAGCCGCGAGCGCCGCTCGGGCCGCCGCTCTGCGGCAACGAGGCCCGGCGCGGCCCGGGCTGACCGACCTCGTTCCACCCCATCAGGAAGAACTCCAGGTCGCTCGGGTAGTCGAGCTCGTTCTCCCCGGGCAGGGGAGGCAGCTGGTGCGGCGCGACCGGCCGCGCCAGCCGGGCGGTCACCACCACCAGCAGCTCGGTCTCGTCCCGCCGGTACTGCGACGAGCGGAACAGCGCGCCGAGGATCGGCAGGCTGCCGAGGAACGGGACGCGATCGATCTGCGACCGGATCTTGTCCGAGAGCAGGCCGGCGATGGCGAAGCTCTGGCCGTCCCCGAGCCGGATCTTGGTCTGGCTCTGGCGGGAGCTGAGGCCGGGGACGGTCGTCCCGGCGATGGTGACCCCGAGGGCGGGATCGATCTCGCTCACCTCGGCCGAGAGATCGAGGTGGATGGTGTCGCCGGCGATGACCGTGGGCGTGAACTCGAGGACGATGCCGAACTTCTTCCACTCCACCTGGACCTGTCCGAAGCTGCCGGCGAGGGGGATGGGCAGCTCCCCTCCGGCGAGGAACTTGGCCTGCTGGCCGGAGAGGGTCACCAGCGTCGGCTCCGCCAGGACCTTGGCGAGCCCGTTCTGCTCGAGCAGGTTGAGGGTGGCGCTGAAGGGGAACTTGTCGAAGGAGGAGACGAAGATGGAGTAGCCGTCCCCGAACTGTGGCGCGTAGACGTCGGGCGGCATCCCCGAGCCGGCCAGCCCCTGGGCGCCGGCTCCGGGCACGGGCACGAAGCCGTTCGGGGTCTGCCCCCGTCCGGTGAAGCCGCCGACGAAGTTTCCGTTGGTGGACCGGTGGAAGAAGTTGAGCCCGATCTCCCGCAGCGCGGAGCGGGTGACCTCCGCGAACCGGACCTCGAGCTGCACCTGCTGGTCGCCGGCCACCCGCAGCAGGTTGGCCACCTGCCTGGCGTGGAGCCTCGCCACCTCCACGATGCGCTCCGGGATGCGGACGTCGCTCACCTCGCCGGAGAGCACCACCAGCTCGCCCGCCGCGCTGATCGAGATCTTCTCGCCGGGGAACAGGTCCTTGATCTCCTTCCGCAGCGGGTCGAGGTTCCGGGTGACCTGCAGGGCGACGACCAGCGGCTGGTTGGAGCGGTTCCAGAGGGTGAGATCGGTGTTCCCCGAGCTCCTGGCGGTGAGGAGCAGCTGGTTCGGCGTGACCACCTTGAGGTCGGCGACGGTGGGGTCGGCGACCGCCACCCGGCCGATCTCCTCGGAGAGCACCAGCAGCCGGTTCTGGCCGGCCTCGAGGGCGAGCTCGGTCGCGGCGCCGACCGAGTGGTCGATCCGGAGCTGTGGGATGCCCCCCAGCGTGGCCGGCGGAGTCGCCGCCAGCAGCAGGGGGCACGCGAGGAGCAGGGCGGTGGCGCTCATGGCCGCTTCTCCT
Organism: Myxococcales bacterium; assembly: GCA_021782135.1. Taxonomy (GTDB): domain Bacteria; phylum Myxococcota; class Myxococcia; order Myxococcales; family Anaeromyxobacteraceae; genus Anaeromyxobacter_B. The sequence continues at coordinate 4,302 of JAJXVM010000012.1, forward strand.
GCGCGTCGAAGTCACGCTTCTCGAAGAGATCTCCGCGGAGGATCTCGACCACCTGCTTCGGGTGCGCTGCCGGCGGCGGGGTCGCGGCGACCGGCGCCGGGCGCTTGGGGCGCTCCCTCCGGCGCGGCCGCTCCACCACCTTCACCGGCGCCGGCCGGGGCGGCTCGGGGGCGTTCATCGCGAAGAGCGACAGGGGGACGGCGCCGGTGGTCGCGAACTCGTCCTCGTCGCCGACGCCGCGCAGCGTGAGCAGGAGCTGGCCCTTGAGCGCCGCGAGCGCCAGCCGCTCCGACTCCTCCACCGTGACCATGAGCGTGGCGACGGTGGCCGGCTGGGCCTTGTCCGCCTCCTTGCCCTGGAACTCCAGGTCCTTCCCGACGGCCAGCACCTTCACGTCCTGGAGCACGATCTTCGACGTGAACGGGCCGTCTTCCCGCGGCTTCATGGTGCTGATCACGTCCACCGAGTCGCCGGGGTGGAGGAAGCCGGCCACCCCCACGACGTCGTCCACCCGGACCGCCGCCGCCCGCATGTCCTTCGGGAGCAGCGTGGCGAGGCCGCCGCGGTCGCCGGCCGTGGCCAGCTTCGAGGCGAGCACCGCCTCGCCCCTCGAGACGGGCACGCGGGCCACCTTGCCGACCAGCGCGGTGACATTCTCGAAGCTCCCGTCGGGACGAGCCACCGACGGCCAGCTCACGGTGGAGAGCCACTCCGCCTTGAGCGGCGTGGCGACCGGGATCTCCACCGTCGCGACGACGACCCGCGTGGTCGGGATGCGCGCCGCCGCGACCCGGGCGTCCATGTAGCGGGTCAGCAGCAGGGCCGCGCCGATGGCGGCCACCCCGGCCAGGAGCAGCAGGACCATCGCCCGCAGCGAGCTCCGGCGCTTGCGCTTCTCCTTCTGCGATGGGCCGTCTTCGCCGTGAATCGCCATGGTGTCGTCCCCCGGTGCAGGTGCCCTTTCGCGTTCATCGGCTCATCACGGCGTTGGCCTGGATCTGGGTGGGCAGGAAGGCGGTGAGAAAGCCCGTGACCGAGCCGGCTGGATAGGTGACCGCCACCGCGACGGAGCCGGTGGAGACGGTGGGCGTGACGGTCGAATTGGAGGCCGAGAGCCCGGCCGAGGTGAGGTAGTTCTGCGCGGCGGTGGCCGCCTGGGACGAGGCGAGCGCGTCGCTGGACTGGAGCGTCCCCGCGCGCGCCCCCTCCCGCGAGGCGTTGGTGACGACCTCGCGGAGGAAGAAGTAGTACCCCCAGTCGATCGTGCCGAGGAGGACCGTGAGCAGCGCCGGGAGCACCAGGGCGAACTCGACGGCGGCGACTCCGCGGGCGGCCTTCTTCTTCGACGGTCGCGGTCTCATGCCGCCATCCGGACGAGCGTCGTCAGGGCGCCGAGGGTGATCGCCACTCCGTAAGGCACCGGCACGCGCAACAGCTCGTGCGCTCGCCCGCCGCTGCCGGCGACCGTGGCGCCGGCGAGGGGGAAGCGGCGCCGACAGGCGTTCCCGGCCAGGGCCAGCGCCGAGACGACTCCGCCCGCCACGCAGGTGGCGAGGAGGAAGCGTGGGAGCAGCGCCCAGGACATCCAGGTGGCGGCGGCCGCGAAGAGCTTCGCGTCGCCGCCCCCGAGCCACCCCCGGCGCCAGCCGAAGGCCAGCGGCAGGAGGACGGCGGCGGCGCAGGTCCCGCCGGAGAGGATCGCCGGGAGCCCGCCTCGTCCGACCTGCGCCGCGCCACCGGCGACCGCGATGGCGAGGCACAGGGCGTTCGGGATCCGGCGGCTGGCGACATCCCACGCCGCCGCCAGCGCCAGCAGCGCGGCCAGGAGCTCGAGGTGGAGTGGAGCGTGGTACATGGCGGTCCTGGGCTGCGCTAGCCTGAGAGCTGTGCGTTGAAGCGGGTGAAAAGGCCGGATACCGCTTGGCCGAGGGTCGCCACGGAGGCGACGATCACGGTGGCGATGAGGCCGATGAGGATCGCGTACTCCGCCGCGGTTGCTCCGCGCTCGTCGCGACCTAGGGGCGCCAGCCACTCCGGCATTTCGGATCCTCGAGGCCTGACGATCGAGGCCGCTACCCGCCGATGGTGTTGGCGACGTCGGTGAACGTGGTGTTGAGGTTTTTGCCGAGGGTGGCCACCCCGACGATGATGACGACCGCGATCAGGGCCACCAGGAGCCCGTACTCCACCGCCGTCGCCCCCTGCTCGTCCTTCACGAACGCCTTCAGAAACTTGGTCATTTGGTTTCTCCGTTTGTCCAGTCGTGTTCCAGTCCGCCGGCCCCTGTTTGCCTACAAAGCAACACAGCGGACGCTATGGCAGCAGTACCGAGGTGCCAATGGCCCGCGAAGGGCGGACCCACCGGCGGAGCAGCGAAGGAGGGATTGGGCCGGTTGGGGACTCCCGGCAACTGCTCGACAATTTCTCGAGGGATCCCGGCCTGTCCCGTGACCGCGGGAAACCCTTCGGCTCCATGGGATTGGCGCTTGTGGACGGCGAGGTGAGCGCGGGAAGGCTTCGGCGAGTCTCCCTCCTCCTGCCGAGAGACGCCTCACCCAGGGTGCATGCCGGGAGCTGAAGCTTTTTCTTACCCCTGGGCGGGGTGAGCCGAGCTGTTACACGGGCCGCGAGGAGACCCTGGCCATCCCGCGCCGGTCGCGAGCTCGCGCGAGGAGCGCGGCGAAGAGCAACAGCGTGGGAAGCTGGATGATCGGCGCGTCCACGTGGCGGGTGAAGATCGGGGCCGTCCAGGAGAGCGCCGCCGCCGCCGGCAGGAGCGGGCCCGCTGCGACGGTTCGCCAGGTGGGCAGCAGCGACACGATGGCCAGGGTCAAGAGCAGGTGGTCGTAGTCGAGGACGAAGGGGCTCACGAGCAACGTGCCGCAGAGGAGGACCGCGTTCTCGAGGCCGGGACCCGAGCGCCGCGCCCAGACCCGCACGACGGCGACGGTCGCGGCGAGCGCGGCGAGCGCCTGGAGCGAGGTCGCGAACGCGAGGCTCCCGCCCAGCCAGCGGGCCATCGCGAAGAGCGAGGCCTGCTTCTGGTATTCGACCCAGCCGCTCTCGAAGACCGCCCTGGCCCCGCGAGACGCCCGCAGGAACGCGGGCCACGTCGAGGCGCCGTAGATCGCGGCCGAGGCGACCGCCAGCGCCAGCACGGTGACCGCCGCGGCGAGGAAGGCGCGCCGATGACGACCCGCCAGGAGGGCGAAAGGAAGGAGCGCGCCGAGCTGCGGCTTGAAGCACGCCAGCCCGAAGAGCACGCCCGCGACGAGGGGAGACCTCCGGAGAAGGTAGAGCCCGGTCCCGATCAAGAAGGCCGCCGGGAGCGTCGTCTGACCGTGGATGACGCAGGCGAAGAGCGCCGGCGAGCTCGCCATGACCAGGACGGCGGTACTCGTCCCGCCGATCTTCCAGGAGAGCCACAGGACGGCCGCGAGCCCCGCGCCGACGGCGAGGGCGTAGGAGGCCAGGTAGGGAAGCGTCGAGAGCGGATGGACCAGGAAGAACGCCGTCGGCGGGTAGAACCAGGCGATGTGGCCCTGGCCCATCTCCGGGTGGAGCAGCGCGAGCTCCGCCGCGCGCAGGGAGGCCGCGTCGTAGGCGGCGAGGGCGCGCCCGGACCGGCAGAGCCCGGAGACGGTGTAGAAGCCGAGAAAGTCGCCGCCGACGGGGTGGCCGACCGGATCCAGCGCGCCTCTCCCCCGGAGCGCCCAGGCCAGGAACAGCCCGTAGTAGGCGAAGAGCGCGGCGACCATCCCGTTCCGCAGGCGCTCGCGCGGGAGCCAGGCGCCTTCGCGCACCGCTTCGATCGCTCGCGAGATGCTCACCCGGCTCCCCGACCTCACACCACGGCCAGCTCGAGCAGCTCCCGCGCCGCGCTCGCGATGGCCGCCGTCCGCACGGGCTTCCTCAGGATCAGCCTGGCTCCGAGCGCGCGCGCCCGCCCGGCGGCCTCGTCGTCGCCGCCGGTGAGCACCACCACCGGCAGCCCCGCCAGCCCGGCCTCGGCGCGGATCCGCTCGAGCAGCTCGAAACCATCCAGGACCGGCATGTACAGGTCCGCGAGCAGCAGATCGATCATCGGCCGCCGCGTGAGCCGGGCGAGAGCCTGCGCCCCGTCCTCGACGAACTCCGTCCGGACCTCCACCGGCTTCGCCTGCTCGGCGACGGTCTCCAGGGCCTGGGCGTAGAGGCGCCGCACGAGCGCATTGTCTTCCACCACCAGCACCCGGCAGATCCGGTGGGTGGACTCGGCCCCGGCTCGTTGCCCTTGCGCGAGCTGGAGGAGCTCTCGCCGGTCCCGTTCGCGGTCCGGCGGGACCCGAACCACCACGCCGCGCGGCGAACCGTCCTCGCCCTCCGAGCGGCGCAAGACCTCGACCTCCACTTCGAGCCGCCCGCTCTCGAGCCGCGGCAGCACCAGCGCGAGCGCGACGCGGTCGCCGGGCGCGAACCGGCGGGCGGTCTCGACGGGCAGGCCGGCTCCGCAGAGCTGCTCCACCCGCTCCGCGAGCTGCCGGGGCTCCTGCGCGCCGAGCCGGAGTATCAGCGGGATGCGCGAGCTCTCTGGCTGGCCCTGTTCGTCCATGTCTCCCCCGGTCGACTCGACGCGAGCCATTCTAGCTTGAGGGAGACGCCAGCTCGAAAGCCTGGACGGGCCCCGCGAGGGAGGTGGGGAATGCCCGCACCTGCCTCGCGGAGGTTGGTCGAATTCCCGACCTCCCCAGGCCCCCCTGTCAGACCCCCGCCCCATACTCTCCGCCATGACGCCCCTCGACTGCGGCCTGCTCCTCGCGCTCTTCGGCCTCGGGTCCCTCCTGCTGGACGTGCAGCTCGAGCTGGCCGCCGGCCGGCGCGAGCGGGAGGATCTCGTCGCCGAGAACCACGCGCTCACGGCGCGGCTGGCGGCGCAGCGGCGAGCCGTCGAGCTGCCCCGCCCACGCGCTCCCTTGCGCCCGCGCCTGGAGCGGCTCCGGGCGGCGGTGCCGGCGGGCACCCAGCTCCCGCTCCTCTCCCGCGTCCGCGGCTAGACTGCGGGGATGATCGAGATCCGCGAGGCGACCGAGGCCGACGTCCCGCTGCTGCTCCAGCTCATCCGCGCGCTCGCCGACTATGAGCACCTCCTCCACGAGGTCGAGGCCACCGAGGAGGACCTGCGCCGCGACGGGTTCGGCGCCGAGCCCCGATTTCGGGCGCTCATCGCGCTCTGCGATGGCGCGCCGGCCGGGTTCGCGCTCTGGTTCTTCAACTACTCCACGTTCCAGGGGCGTGCGGGGCTGTACCTCGAGGATCTCTTCGTGAAGCCGGAGTTCCGCGGCCGGGGGCTCGGGAAGGCGCTCTTCGCGCGCCTGGCCCGCCTGGCCCTGGATCACCGCTGCGGGCGCTTCGTCTGGCAGGTGCTCGACTGGAACGCCCCCTCCATCGCCTTCTACGAGGGGCTCGGCGCGCGCAAGCACCCGGAGTGGTTGACGATGCGTCTCACCGGCGGGCCCTTGGCCCGGCTCGCGGCACAAGATGTCCTTTGAACATGTGACGTCCGGCTGCTGCGCTCGCGCCGTCGCGCGAACGCTCCTTGTGGAGCCCGACCCGACTTGGCACACTCGCTCGAACATCACCTCGAAGGAGGGATCATGACTCACCGCACCCGTTTCGCGCTGTCCGTCGCGTTTGCCGCCACGCTCTCCGCCTGCGCCGGGAACAAGGAGGCGGTCCGGGAGGAGTTCCGCGACTGCGAGGGCCCCAACTGGACCTGCTTCAAGTCCGGTCCCTGTCCGGTCCCCGAGCTGAAGGGCAACCTGTGCGCGACCGGGATCGCCGAGAACATCCGCTCGCAGAGCCTGGGGATCGAGACCGCCTCCACGCGCGCGCGCGTCGAGATGGGCGCGGTCATCCACAGCCAGGTCGACGGCTTCACCCGCGCCACGCAGGACAGCCTCTCGAAGCAGGGCGCCGGCGAGGACTCGATCCAGAAGGTCGGGAACATGGCCCAGAACGTGGTGGAGCAGACGCTCTCCGGGGTCTCCATCCAGCGCACCTGGCAGAACCGGCAGACCGGGGTGTTCTACGCGCTCGCCACCATCGATCCGCAGGCCTTCGCCTCGGCGCTCAAGGGCATGAAGGAGGCCAAGGGGCTCTCCGATGCCATGAAGCAGGAGATCGACCAGCGCGCCGAGGGCGTGGTCGCCGACTGGCAGGCGGTGAAGACCGCCAAGGCGCAGTAGCCCGCACCGACTGGAGCCCGCCACCGTGAACCACCGACTGCTCTGGGCCGCCGCCTGCCTCGCGGCGCTCGCCGGCTGCGCCAGCGGCCCGACCGTGCGCCGCATGGACGTGAACGAGGTCCGCGACCTCTCGGGCCGCTGGAACGACACCGACTCGCGGCTCGTGGCCGAGGAGATGATCGCCGACAGCCTCTCCCGCCCCTGGCTGGTGCGGGCCTCGGCCGGAGGCCGGCAGCCGGTGGTCATCGTCCAGTCGGTGCGCAACCGGAGCATGGAGCACATCAACACCGACACCTTCGTCGAGGATCTCCAGCGAGCGCTCATCAACTCGGGTCGGGTGCAGTTCGTGGCCAGCCGGTCGGAGCGGGGCCAGCTGCGCCAGGAGCGCTTCGACCAGGACGCCAACGCCTCGGAGGAGACGCGCAAGGCGCAGGGCCAGGAGACCGGGGCCGACTACTCGCTCAACGGCGTCATCAACGCCGTGCAGGACCAGGACGGCGGCGAGGTGGTGATGCTCTACCAGGTCAACCTGAAGCTCATCGACCTGAAGACCAACCAGATCGTCTGGGACGGCGAGAAGAAGATCAAGAAGGACATCCAGCGGCCCGCCGCCAGCTGGTAGCTCGCGCGCGGGGAGAGCCGATGAGCGCGCGCGCGGGCTGCGGCTGGGCGGCGGCGGCCCTGCTGGTCCTCCTCTCCGGCTGCGCGGGGCCGTCCACCGCCTACAAGCGCGACCTGCAGCGCGACCTCGCCGCCGGCGAGTACGCGGAAGCCGCCGCCTGCATCGACCAGGTCCGCGACTCCGCGTACGGCCCGCGCAACGCCGTCCTCTACTGGCTCGACAAGGCGGCGGTGCTGCACGACGGCGGCCGCTACGCCGAGAGCGACCGGCTCCTCGACGAGGCGGAGCTGCGGCTCGAGGACCTCTACACCCAGAGCATCTCCAAGTCGGTCGGGACCTTCCTCTGGAACGACGGCGCCGACGACTACCGCGGCGAGCCGTACGAGCGCGCGCTGCTGCACGTGCTGCGCGCGCTGAACCAGCTCTACCTGCACAAGCCGGACGACGCGCTGGTGGAGGCCCGCAAGGTCTCGGCCTTCCTCGCCGACCTCAACGACAAGCTGGCCGGCCGGCAGGTCTACCGGGACGACGCCTTCGCGCAGTACCTCTCGGCGCTGCTCTTCGAGGACGCCGGCAACGAGGACGACGCCCGCATCTCGCGCGACGCGTCGGCCAAGGCCTACGAGTGGTACGCGACCGACTACCACACGCCCGCCCCCGGCCTGCTCTCCGAGCCGTTGCCGGCGGGTCAGGGCGAGCTGGTGCTGCTCCACTTCAACGGGCTCGCGCCCCGCAAGGTGAGCCGCAACCTGCAGGTGGCCTGGAACGACGCCATCGCGCTCGTGGGCATCGACGAGCAGGGGCGCGCCAACCAGCAGGTCAACGACGCCCTGCGCGCCGGCCTCATGGCGAACGCCATCACCGTCGCCTTTCCCGACTACGTGCAGGACCCCTACCGCGTGCGCGGCTCGCGGGTCCACGCAGGCGACGCGGTCCTCGAGACCTGGCTGGTGGAGGACGTCTCGGCCATCGCCCGCAAAGCGCTCGCCGACCGCGTCGCCGCCATCCGCGCCCGCGCCATCGCCCGCGCCACGATCAAGTTCATCCTCGCCAAGGTGGCCGAGGAGGCGGTGAAGAGGGAGGCCGGGGAGGGGCTGGGGCTGCTGGCCGGCATCCTCGCCCGCTCGGTGGCGGCCGGGAGCGAGGTGGCCGACACTCGCGCCTGGAGCACCGCGCCCGCCGAGATCCGCATGGTCCGGCTGCCGCTCCCCGCCGGGCATCACTCGATCACGGTGGAGTACCTCTCCGACACCGGCGCGACGCTCAAGACCGAGACCCTGGAGGTGGACGTCGCCGAGGGGCGGCGGAGCTGGGTCGAGGTCCGTACCGCCTTCTGAGCCCTGCCACGGGAGATCCGATGCGCCGACTCGTTCCGCTCATGCTCGCCCTCTCCGCCTGCGCCGGTCCGGCCGCCTCCGGGCTTCGCGCCGCCGGCGACGCACGCCCGGACTGGCTCGACGGCCCGGTGCTGCTCTACCCCTCGAGCCGCTACGTGAGCGGGGTCGGAGAGGGGGACGACCGCACCACCGCCGAGGATCGGGCGCGCGCCAAGGTGGCCGAGGTCTTCCAGACCGACATCTCGGCCACGTCCAGCTCCAGCCTCACCGAGACCGCCGCCTCGAGAAACGGCGGGCCGGCGCAGGTGGGCCAGCGCCAGGCGGCCACGCAGGACGTGGAGGCCAGCACCCGGAGGACCCTGACCGGGGTCGAGATCGCCGAGGTGTGGCAGAGCCCGCAGACGCGCCGCTTCCACGCGCTCGCGGTGCTCGATCGCCGCCGCGCCCGGGAGGCGCTCCTCTCGCGGCTCGCCTCCATCGACGCGCTCGCGGCCCCGCAGCTCTCCCGGCTCGAGACGGCTTCGACCCGGCTCGGCCGGGCGGCCGCGGCCGGCCGGCTCGCCGCGCTGGCCCGCGACCGCGAGCCGCTCCTGGACGACCTGCGGGTGGTCGCCCCGGACGAGCGGGTGCGCTCGCCGGTGGACTGGCCGGCGCGACAGGCCGCGGCGGAGAAGGCCCTCTCCGAGCTGGTGGTCACCGTCGCCATCGACGGTCCCGCCGGCGAGGCGGTGACCACGGGCGTGGTCGAGGGGCTCGCCGCGCTCCAGCTCGCCGCCGCCCGCCCCGGCGCGCCCGACCCGGACCTGGCGGTGAGCGGCTCCGCCACGCTTGCCGAGCCCGAGCCCGACCGGCGCAATGGCCCCTGGCAGGAGGCGCGGGCCAGCGCGACCGTGTCCCTCGCCGACGGCCGTACCGGCCAGGTCTTCCAGCGGTTCGACGTGAGCCACCGTGAGCTGTCGGGGCAGTACCAGGAGGCGGTGCGGCGCGCCCTGGCGGGGCTCGGCAAGAAGGTGGCGGCCGGCGTGAAGGAGGCGCTCGACGCGCGCCTCGCCGGGGAGTAGGCGAGTGGGATGAACGCCATGGTCCGGCCCTGGTTCACGCCGCGCTTCCCGGAGCCGCTCATGCGCGAGGGCCCGCGCGGCCTGCCCTGGTGGCAGTGGCTGGCGCTGCCGCTCGTGCTCCTGGCCGCGGTCGGCGTCGGGCTCGTGCTCGGCCTCCTCCTGCGCAAGCTCCTCGAGCGGTTCTCCCGGCGGACCCACAGCGTCTGGGACGACGTCCTGCTGGAGCGGCTGGCGGGTCCGCTCGCCGCGCTCTGCTCGATCCTGTCCGCCTACGTCCTCGCCCAGGGGCTCGGCCTCGCGGAGGAGGCCACCAGCTACATCGATCGGCTCCTGCACGCCGGCAGCTTCCTGGTGTTCTTCTGGGGCGCGCTGCGGGCGGTGGAGGTCGGGTTCCAGTTCCTCGGCCAGACCCCCTGGAGCCGGAGCCGCCCCGTCACCATCTCCCTCCTGCCGCTCGGCCGCAAGGTGGTGAAGATCGCGGTGGTCACGCTGGCCGTGATCAGCTTCCTGACCGAGCTCGGGTACCACGTCGAGAGCCTCATCGCCGGCCTGGGGATCGGGGGGATCGCGCTCGCCCTGGCCGCGCAGAAGACGGTGGAGAACCTCTTCGGCTCGGTCGCCATCAGCCTCGACCAGCCGTTCCGGGTCGGCGACGCCATCAACGTCGAGGGGGGGCTGAGCGGCGTCGTGGAGTCGGTCGGGCTGCGCTCGACGCGGGTGCGGACCGCCGACCGCACCGTCATCACGGTGCCGAACGGGAAGCTCGCCGATCTGCGCATCGAGAGCATCGCCCCGCGCGATCGACTCCGGCTGTACGTCAAGCTGCCGCTGGTCCTCGGCACGCGGGCGGCCCAGCTCCAGCAGGTGCTGGGGGGGATCCAGGCGCTCCTCCGAAAGGAGACGGCGCTCGCGCCGGACGGGCTGATGGTGCAGCTCACCGGGCTCTCCATCTCGTCCCTCGACGTGGAGGTGAACGCCCTCTTCACGCTCGGCTGGGACGACTTCCTCGTCGTCCGGGAGCGGCTCCTGCTCGGCTTCCTCGAGGTGGTGGAGCGCGCCGGGACGTCGCTCGCCTACCCCACCCAGACGGTCCGGCTGGACGAGGCCCCCGGCCAGCCGCCCCAGCCTGGCCGGAGCTGAGCCCGGCCGGACCGAACCGTCGGTCAACCGCGGGAACGGGCGAGGTCGGCCGCCGAAGTAGGTGATCGGGCCCACCGCCCCTCGGGCGCGACGCGGGCGGGCAAGCCGGCGAGAAAAGGAAAGGGCGGCCTGGATCGTTCCGGGCCGCCCTCTCTTCTTGTGGAGCTGATCGGGATCGAACCGACGACCTCTAGAGTGCGATTCTAGCGCTCTCCCAGCTGAGCTACAGCCCCGTACGACAAACCTCTCGAGGTCGCGAGAGGCCGCTTGTGTAACGGTTCGACCCCCTTGGTGTCAAGCACCTCCGCCTGGGCGCTCGCCACTTCGCCGGCGCGCCCCCACCCTCGGATGGAAGCGGCGGCCCACCATGAACGAAAGCCCGAACACCGCCGCGCTCTCCGCGCTGGAGCGCGCCTTCGCCGAGGCTCCCGACTCGCCGGCCGCGCCGCGGCTGGCCGAGGCCTACCTGGAGCAGGGGAGGGTGCTCGAGGCCCTGGTCATCGCCGCCCGCCGGGTGCGGCTCCATCCCGAAGATCCTGCCGCACGGGTCCTGCTCGCGCGCGTCCACGTCGCCCGAGGCCGGCAGGCGGAGGCGCAGCGGGAGCTGGACGCGGCGGCGCGGCTGTCGCCGCGGGTGGCCGCCGGCCTCTCTCCGCCGGGCAGGGAGGATCCCCCCCTCCCCGACCCTCCCCCGCCGGACGGGAGAGGGGAGGAGGTGGCTCCCGCGGCGCCCCGGGTGCGGGGGGATGAGGCGTCTCGCACCCCTCCATCGACATCAGCGGATGAGGCGGCTTCCGCCGCGACGGGAGACGCGGTGCCACCTCCTTCCCCGCCGCGCGGGGAGGGCCGGGGAGGGGTGATCCTGGAGCCCGCGAGCGGCGGCCCGCGCCCCGGGCCGCGCTCCCCCGAGGTGGAACCGGAGCCCGGGCCTCGGCGCCGGCAGCTCCTCGGGACCCTCGCCCTGGCGCTCATCGCGGCGGCCCTCGTCGCCCTCACGCTCGCGCAGGCCATCTCGAAGGCGCACCGGGCCGACGATCGCGACGCGGTGCCGCGAGAGGCGGTGCACGGCCGCCCGGCGGCGGCCTCCCCGGCCCGCTGACGACGGGACCCGTCAGCGCCGGGCGAGCCCGTCCACGTAGTGCACCAGCGCCCAGAGGTCGGTCTCCGGCAGCGCGCCCTTCCAGGCGGGCATGCTGGTCCCGCCCACCCCCGCGGCGATGACCCGGTACAGGTCCTCGCGCCGCCGGTCCGGGCGAACCGACCGCAGCTCGTCGCGGGCGAAGTCGGTCGCGCGCAGGTCGAGGTCGAAGTCGACCGAGTGCTGGACGACCCCGCGGGAGGGGTCGGGACGCGGCTCGGGCGGCCGCGCCCCCAGCTCGGCCGCGTCCCGGACGATCTGGGCGCGGCTCTCGTAGGCGGGGTGGCACACCACGCAGCGCGCCAGGCCGTGGTAGAGCTTGCGCCCGCGCTCGGCGGCCGCGCCCTCGCGACCGCTCCACGGGTCGGGAGAGGCGGTCACCGGTTCGCCCGCCTGCTCCTCGCGCCAGCGGGGCGAGTAGGTCTTCACGTACTGCACGAGGTCGGCGAGCTCGCGATCGGAGACGCCGTACCAGGCGAGCATGGCGGTGCCCCTCCGCCCGAACCGGACCACCCGGGCCAGGTCGGCGTCGGTGGGGAGCTCTCCGGCCGGCACGGAGGCGAACTCGATGATCCCGAGCCGCAGGTCGCGCGGCGGCGGCGAGAGGTGGAAGCCCATGGCGCCGCGCCCGTCCCCGTCGAGCCCGTGACAGTTGCGGCAATAGCGGAGGTACGCGCGCTCGCCCGCCTGGAGCCGCGCCGCCGGGATCACCACCCCGCCGAGCGTGAGCGGGGCCGGGAAGGGGCGCGGGAGCTCGCCTTCACAGGCCGTCACCAGGAGCCCTGCGAGAAGGGCGGCGATCCGGAGCGGGGTGGCCCGCGTGGGGGAAGGGAGCGGCACGACTCAACAGGGATTGTAGGCCCGCTTGGCCGCGCCGTCCCGGCCTCGTTAAGAGCGCGCCATGACCACCGCCGCCGGGCAGGCTCGCCCCTCGTTCTGGGAGGGCAAGCGGGCCCTGTACCTCACCGGAATCGCCCTCTGGGTGGGCGTGCTCGGGGCCGCGCTGGCGCCCTTCGCCTGGAACCTGAACCACCCGCGCTCGCCGGAGCTCCCCGTCCTGGGACAGCTCCCGCGCTTCCAGCTCACCGATCAGTACGGAAAGCCCTTCGGCTCGCGCGACCTCGAGGGCAAGGTGTGGCTGTCGAGCTTCATCTACACCCGCTGCGAGACCATCTGCCCGGCCATCACCGCCAAGATGAAGCGGATCCAGGACGCGACCGGACCGCTGGCCTCCCGGCTCCAGCTCGTCTCCATCAGCGTGGACCCCGAGTACGACACCCCGCCGCGGCTCGCGGCCTACGCGAGCGAGCACGGCGCCCGGCCCGAGCGCTGGACCTTCCTCACCGGCCCGGAGGAGAAGGTGAAGGAGACGGTGGTCGACGGGCTCAAGACGATGATGGAGCGCGAGCACAAGGAGGACGGCCGCCTGGAGGGGATCTTCCACGGCAGCCACCTCGTGCTGGTGGACGGCAACGGCCGGATCCGCGGGTATTACGACACCGACGAGCCGGACGTGGTCGAGCACGCCACGCGGGACGCCCGGCTGCTGGCGATCGGCGGGCCGTAGCCTGCTACCGGCCGACGCGCCGCGGCGGCGGCCGGCCGGCCCGGCTCACGGGCGCACCGGGGCGAACCGATAGAGCATCAGATAGACCAGCACCCCGGTGACCGACACGTAGAGCCACGCCGGGAAGGTGAGCCGCGCCACGCGCCGGTGCTCGGCGTAGCGCCCGCCCAGGGAGAGCTGGAGGGTGCGCAGCGCGAGCGGGAGCACCAGCGCGGCGAGCAGGGTGTGCGACCCGAGCACGCCGAGGTAGAGGGCCCGCGCGGCCCCGGTCCCCGGGTAGCGGTGGGTGCCGGTGAGGGCGATGCGGGTGAAGTAACCGGCGAGGAACAGCACCGAGCTGCCGCAGGCGGCGAGCATGAGGGTCCGGTGCAGCGCGCGCCGGCCGCCGCGGATGGCGCGCCACCCGGCGAGGAGCAGGGCGGCGCTGGTGGCGTTCAGGCTGGCGTTGACCGAGGGGAGCAGCGCGCCCAGGCTCCCCGGGTCCCTCCCCGCCGACGCGCCGCCAGCGCCGCGAGCCCGAGCGCCGCCGCGGCGAAGAGGGCCAGCACGCCGAGGTCCACGGCGGGGCCACCCGGCAGCGCGCCCGGCGCGTCCGGCCCCGAGAGCGCGCGGCGGGTGGCGGAGACCGCGTAGGCGACCGGGTTGGCGCGCATCACCGCCGCGAAGACCGGGTGCTCCGGCGAGGCCGGGAACATGGCGCCCGAGACCACCCAGAGCGGCACCAGGAGCGTCATCTGGATGGCGTGGTACCCCTGCACGTTGTCCACCGCCCAGGCCACCGCGAACCCGAGCGCCGCCAGGCCCAGGGCGGCGAGCGCCAGCGCCGACACCAGCAGGGGCCACCGGACCTGGAGCGGCGAGAAGCCGGCCGCCGGGAGCAGCAGCAGGAACAGCGCCGCCTGCGAGAGCGCCACCGAGGCCGAGCCGAGCGACTTCCCGGCCACCAGCGCGGCGCGCGATCCCGGGCCGGCCAGCACCGCCTGGAGGAAGCCGGCGTGCCGGTCCTCGATCACGCTCACGGTGGTGAAGATGGCGGCGAAGAGCACCACCATCAGCACCACCCCCGGGTAGAAGAACTGCAGGTATCCCACGCCCGAGCCGGGCATGCGGAAGGTGGCCGCCATCCCCGAGCCGATCACCAGCCAGAAGATGACGGGCTGCCCGAGCGCCCCGGCGAGCCGGGAGGGCTGGCGGAAGAAGCGGGTGAGGTCGCGCCGCCAGAGCACGTCCACGGTGGCGAGGTCGTAGCGCAGGGGCGAGGTCACGGCGCCTCCTCCGTCTCCAGCCCCCGGCCGGTGATCTCCAGGAAGGCGTCGGCGAGGGTGGGGCGGCGCACCGAGACCGACCGGAACCGGCCCGGCGGGAAGGCCTCCACCAGCCGCGGCACGAGCGTGTGCCCCTCCTCGCGCTCGATCACCACCGCGTCCCCCACCGCCCGCGCCGGGAGCTGGAACCGGAGCGCCACCTCGCGCGCGAGGCCGGACGCGTCCTCCGCCTCGACCACCACCACGTCCCCCGCCACCCGGGCCCGCAGCGCGTCCGGGGTCTCGCAGGCGACGATGCGCCCCTCGGCCATGACCGCCAGCCGGTCGCACTGCTCCGCCTCGTCCGGCCGGTGGGTGTTGAGGATCACCGTGAGCCCGTCCTCGCGCCGCAGCGCCTGGATCGCCTCCCAGGTGGCCCGGAACGAGGCGGCGTCGAGCCCGCTGGTCGGCTCGTCGAGCACCAGGATCGAGGGGCGGTGGATGACGGCGCGGGCGAGCTCCAGCCGCCGGCGCATGCCGCCGGAGAGCCGCGCCACCGGCTCGCGGGCCCGGTCGGCGAGGCCGGCGCGCTCCAGGAGGGCCCGCGCCCGCGCCCGGGCCTCGGCGCGCGGCACCGCGAAGAGGGCGGCGCCGAGGACCAGGTTCTCCTCCGCGGTGAGCTTCGCGTCGAGGCTCGGATCCTGGAACACGACGCCGAGCCGGGCCCGCAGGGCCCGGGCGCCGAAGGCCACCCGGGCGGCGTCGAGGCGCAGCTCCCCCGACTCGGGCGCGGCGAGGCCGGTGAGGATCGAGAAGAGCGTGCTCTTGCCGGCCCCGTTGGGCCCGAGCACGCCGAAGATCTCGCCCGGCGCGACCTCGAAGGAGAGGCCGCGCAGCACCTCCCGGGCGCCGTGGCGGAAGACCAGCGCGCGGGCGGCGAGGCGCGGCGCCGGCGCGGACGCCGACCGGGGGCGGGAGAGGGCGGGGGTCATGGCGCGCGGGACCAGATGAACAGGGCGGCGAAGATCACGGTGAGGTAGGCGAGCGTCCCGAGGAAGAAGTTTCGGGCCCAGCGGGTGAGGGGCGCGGGCAGCGTCAGCCCGTAGATGCCGTAGCCGGCGAGGAGCGATCCGGCGACGATCACCACCGCCGCGTACCCGGCCCCGGCCAGCCCGAGCGGGAGCAGCAGCAGCGAGACCGGGACCAGCAGCGCGGTGGTGGCGAGCGTCCACGCCTGCGCCACGCGCTGGCCGTGGACCAGGGCGAAGACCTGGAGCCCGCCCCGGCGGTAGTCCTCCTCGAGGTAGATGGAGACGGCCAGGAAGTGCGGGAGCTGCCAGCAGAAGAGGAGCGCGAAGAGCGCGAGGCCGCCGGCGTCGAGCCGGCCGGTGACGCTGGTCCAGCCCATGAGCGGTGGGATGGCGCCCGGGACGGCTCCCACGAAGAGCGCCAGCGGGCTGCGCAGCTTCATGGGCGTGTAGACGCAGACGTAGGTGAAGAGCGCCAGCGCGGCCAGGAAGGCGGTGAGCGGGCCGGCCAGGAGCGCCAGGGTCGGGATGGCGACCGCCGGGACGGCGAGGCCCAGCGCCACCGCCACCCAGGGGTCGAGCCGGCCGGCCGGGAGGGGCCGATCGCGGGTCCGGCGCATGAGCGCGTCGGTGTCCCGCTCGAGCCAGTTGTTGAGCGCGTTGGCGGCTCCGACCACGGCGGTGGTCCCGAGGAGCGTGGCGAGCGCCCGGCCGAGCTCGATCCGGCCCGGCGCCAGCCAGATGCCGCCGGCGGTGGTGCAGACCACCAGGGACGAGAGGCGAGGCTTCGCCAGGAGCGCCAGGTCCCTGGCGACGGCGAGCGGAGGTGGGCGGGCGGCGGCGCTGGTCTGTGTGAGCACGGATTATCCGGGAGCGGCTGCGAGGGTGCGGTGCCGCTCGACGGCGGCCCTGGCTTCGCCCGGCCTGCCGCCGAGCGCGAGGAACAGCGCGACCTGATCGGCGAGGAGCGCGGCGCCGATCGCCAGGTGGAGCGTGACCACCGGGATGGAGACGTAGCTCACCACGGTCCATGCGCCGGCCGCGATCTGGAGCAGCACCAGGACCGGCGCCGCCGCGGCGAGCAGCACCCGCGCCCGCCGGCCGCCCGCGGCCCCGGCCCGCAGCGGTCCGGCCGCGGCCGCGAGGACCAGCACCGCGACCAGCACCCCGGCGATCCGGTGAGCCATCTGGAGCTGCGCCGGGCCCCACGCCGGCCAGAGCTGGCCCCCCGCGCAGAGCGGCAGCTCGACGTTGCAGGCCAGCCCGGATCCGGTGTGCCGGACGAACGCGCCGAGCACGATCTGGGCATAGACCGCGAGCGCCGCCAGCCCCGCCAGCCCGCGCGACGCCGGCTCGGCCGGGCTCGGGCGCGGGTCGAGCCGCCAGGAGAGGTACAGGAGCAGCGAGAAGAAGGCCATCGAGGTGGCGAGGTGCGCCGAGGAGACGAGCAGCGGCAGCTTGAGCAGCACCGTGATCCCTCCCAGCGAGGCCTGCACCAGCACGAGCGCCATCGCCAGGGCGGCCGGCCCCCGCAGGTCGGGGCGGCGCCGCCAGACCATCCTGGCGAGCGCGGCGGTGAGGACCAGGACGGCGAGGGCGACCAGCCGGTGACCGTGCTCGAAGAGGATCCCGCCCCTCATCGGGGGAAAGAACCGGCCGTAGCAGAGGGGCCAGTCGGGGCAGGCGAGCGATGAACCGGTGGCGTGCACCAGGCCGCCCACGACGAGGAGGACGAAGGTCGCGGCGGCGGTGGCGACGGCGAACCGATGTTCACGCATGGCTGAAGTGTGTTTAAGGGGCGCCACGTGGGGAGGCAGGCCCCGTTTCGGGGAGCGACGCGCGGGGCCCCCCCTGGGATCGCGGCGGCGCGCGCCGCTGGCGTACACAGGGCGGCATGAGCGCGCGCGAGATCGGACTGGCCCTGGCGCTGGCGGCCTGCGCGCCGCCGGCGTTCGGGGGAGAGCTGCGAGGAGCGGTCACCTACGCCGGGCCGGAACCGCGGCTGGCGCCGCGGCCGGTCACCAAGGACCACGAGGCCTGTGGCCAGGACCAGCCGGACGAGTCGCTGCTCGTGACCGGCGGCCGGCTCGCGAACGTGGTGGTGCAGGTGAAGGGCGCGCCGGCGTCGCCGGCCGCGCTGGTGCTCGCGCAGGACCGTTGCCGGTACCGCCCGCACGTGCTCGCCGCGCCGGTCGGGAGCACGCTGGTCCTCGAGAACGGCGACCCGGTGCTCCACAACGTGCACGGCTACCGCGGGCGCGCCACCGCCTTCAACCTGGCCATGCCGCGCCAGGGGCAGCGCAGCCCGCCGCGCAAGCTCGACCGCCCGGGGCCGGTGCGGGTCGCCTGCGACGTCCACGGATGGATGGCGGCCTGGGTGCTGGTCTCCGAGGGGCCGGCGGCGGTGACCGGAAAGGACGGCTCGTTCGCCATCCGGGGCCTGCCAGCCGGCACCTGGACGGTGACCGCCTGGCACGAGCGGCTGGGCGAGCGGACCGCGCAAGTCACGGTGCCGGCCCAGGGGGCCGCCACCGCGAGCTTCCGGTTCGAGTGACCCCCGCCTCCGCGGAGGCCGGCCGCCTACTCGTCGTCGGCCTCTTCCAGGGGCTCCTCGCCGTCGAGGTCCTCGAGGTCGCCCTCCTCGACGAGCTCCTCCTTGACCGTCTCGACGGGCTCGCGGGCCGCGCGGCTTCGCCGCTCGGCGGCCGGGCTCCTGACCGGCTGCTCTCGCTGGTTCGCCCCACACTTCGGGCAGACGGGTTCGGGCTTCTTCAGGTCGTAAAACTTGGCCCCGCACTTGAAGCAGATGTGCTTGGTGCCGAGATCCTTGCCGGGCATGCACGCTCCTGGAACTTCCGGAAACGCGCCTTTATCCCAGGAGCGCCGAGCCGGTCAAAGGAAAATGGCGGCCCGGGCGCGCGGGGTCGCCAGGATGGTATAGAGGGCGGCGAGGAAGGAGCACATGCAGCTGGAAATCACGCGACTCGAGCGGCGGCTGCTCCGCGCCGCGTCCCAGGCCATCTCCGACTTCCAGCTGGTGGAGGACGGCGACCGCATCCTGGTCGCCGTGTCCGGCGGGAAGGACAGCTACACGCTGCTCCACCTGCTCATGCGGCTGCGGGAGCGGGCGCCCGTCCGCTTCGAGCTGCTGGCGACGAACCTCGACCAGGGACAGCCCGGCTTCCCGGCCGACGTGCTGCGCCGGCACTTCGAGTCGGTGGGGGTCCCGCACCTCATGCTCTCGGAGGACACCTACTCGATCGTGAAGCGGCTCGTGCCGGAGGGCAAGACCACCTGCCCGGTCTGCTCGCGGCTGCGGCGCGGGATCCTCTACAACGCGGCGGTCGAGCAGGGCTGCAACAAGATCGCGCTCGGGCACCACCGCGACGACCTCATCGAGACGCTGCTCCTCAGCGCCCTCTACTCCGGGCGGCTCAAGAGCATGCCGGCGAAGCTCCGCTCCGACGACGGGCGGAACGTGGTCATCCGCCCGCTCTGCTACGCCCACGAGGAGGACATCGCGCGCTTCTCCGAGCTGATGAGGTTCCCCATCGTCCCCTGCGACCTGTGCGGCAGCCAGCCCAACCTGCGCCGCCGCAAGGTGAAGGAGCTCATCGCCGGGCTGGCGAAGGAGCACCCGGCGGTGAAGGGCAACCTGCTCAACGCGCTCGCGACGGTGGTCCCCTCGCACCTCCTCGACCGCGGGCTGCAGGCGCGGCTCGCCGAGGCGGGCGGCAAGGACCCCTGGATCGACGAGGAGGAGGAAGGGTGCGGGGAGCTGCCGCCGGAGGCGCGGGCGCTGCTCGCCATCGGCAAACGTTGAGGAGGGGGCGATGGAAGCGTTCGTGGACCGGATCGAGGGCGAGGTCGCGGTGCTCCTGATCGAGGAGCGGCAGTGGACCCTGCCGGCGGCGCTGCTCCCGCCCGGCACCGGGGAGGGCGACTCGGTCGAGCTCACCGCGCGGAAGCGGGAGCGGCGCCCCGCGCCGGCCCCGGACATCGACTGGAAGCGGAGCTGAAGCCTGGCGAGGGGTGGCCTCGAGGCCCGGCCGCTCAGCGGCGCCCGGTGCTCACCCGCAGGCTGCGGCCGTCGGTCCGCACCACCACGTCGCCGTCGAGATCGGTCCGGAACACCCTCGCCCCGGCGCGCTCGAGCCGCCGCAGCGCGGCGGCGTGCGGGTGGCCGTACTCGTTGTCGAGGCCGCAGCTCACGACGGCGATCTCCGGCCGCACGGCGCGGAGCAGCGCCGCCTTGGAGCCGTAGCGGCTCCCGTGGTGCGCCACCTTGAGCACCTGGGCGCGCAGCCGTCCGCGCTCGCGGCGCAGCAGCCGCGCCTCCGTCGCCGGCTCCGCGTCCCCCTCGAAGAGGAAGGACACCTCGCCGTAGTCGAGCCGGAACACGATCGAGTTGGCGTTCACGTCGGACCGGCTGCCCTCGATGAGCGGCTCGGAGGGCGCGAGGAAGGTGAGCCGCGCGCCGTCGCCCAGGTCGAGCGGCGCGGTCTCGCCGGCGCGCACGCGGTGGGCCGTCATCTCGCCCGCCCGCGTCCGCGCGGAGACGATCCGGTAGACGCGCTCGAGCAGCGGCGACGGGTGCTCGAGCACCGGGTCGTAGAAGTGCCGGGCGCCGGCGATGGCGAGCGCGGCCGGCAGGCCGCCGATGTGGTCGGCGTGCGGGTGGGTGGCCACCACGACGTCGATGGGGCCGCGAAGGCGGGCCCGCAGGAAGCGCTCCACCCGCGCCGACGCCTCCGGCGGGCCGGCGTCCACGAGGAGGGTCCGCCCGGAGGGCGTGACCGCGAAGGCCGCGTCCCCCTGCCCGACGGAGAGGAAGGTGACCTCGAGCGTCCCCGACGCTCGGGACGCGGGAGCGGCGAGGCACGCGAGCGCCAGCGCCGCCGCCGCCAGGGAACGAAGAAAGGTGACCAAGGTACGCCATCTTACCTCGGTGAAGGGCGCTCGGCGCGACCGCCCACATTGGCTCACCATTGTCTTGCCACCCTTGACAGCTGTCCCGTAGGATCGATGCCGTGAAATTCTCTTGTGACAAGTGCGGTCGGGTCTATGTCGCGGACCCGAAGGTGGAGGGGCGCACGTTCAAGATGAAGTGCAAGCAGTGCGGGCACGTCATCTTGGTCCGAGGCAGGTCCGGCGCCGCCGAGAAGCGGCACGAGGAGGTGGTGGGGACCTTCTCGATCGGGCCCTCGGCGAACGAGCCGGCGAGCGCGGTCGAGGCGGCCGGCGGCGAGCAGCCCGCGACCGGCCCCGCCGAACCGGCGCCGCCGAGCGCGGCCG
>JAJXVM010000245.1 GCA_021782135.1 Myxococcales bacterium
GGCGGTGTCGGTCATCCCGTAGAACGACTCCTCGAGGTACGGGATGCCCCAGCGCTTCTTCATCTTGCGCGCCAGGTTGGTGAGGCTCTTGGAGCAGATGATGACGTTGAGCTTCGCCCGGTGCGCATACCGCAGCTCCTCGAACTTCGCGTCGCCGCTGACGCAGGAGAGGATCCGGATCCCGAGCCGCTCGAAGAGCGGCAGCATCCCCCAGAGGTCGCCGGCGATGTTGTACTCGCCGATGAGGTTCACGTCGTAGTCGGTGACCTTCTCCGGCTCGGCGGTGCCGATGACGTGCTCGAGCAGGATCTCGCCCGCCAGCCGGTTGCCGATGTTCTTGTCGCCGACGAAGCCGGGGGTGTTCACCGGGATGACCGGGATGGAGACCTCGTCCTTCACCGACCGGCAGACCGCCTCGACGTCGTCCCCGGTCATGGCGGTGACGCAGGTGGCGTAGACGAACATCGCCTTCGCCTCCCCGGCGTAGCGCGCCGCCAGCTCCAGGATGGCGGCGCGCAGCTTCTTCTCGCCGCCGAACACCACGTCGTTCTGCAGCATCTCGGTGGTGAAGCCGCGCCGGTAGAGCTGCGAGCCGGAGGAGCGCGCCCCGCGGTTGTCCCAGGAGTTCCCGGCGCAGGCGATGGGGCCGTGCACCAGGTGGATGGCGTCGGTGATGGGCATCAGCACCACCCGCGCCCCGTCGTAGGCGCAGCTGCGCTCCGTGCCCTCGCCCGGCTCGGACTTCTTGCAGAACTTGGGCGCACCCCTCTCGTGGGTGTCGCACTCCGGAGCGTCGTAGTAGTCGGGCCGCGCCATGACGGGTCTCGGGGGGGCGGGTCAGCGCATCATCTCGAAGTGGCGCTCGTCACAGGTCTCGTCGCGGAGATCGAGGAACTTGTTGCAGATCTCGGTGACGAGGTTGATGACGCCCTGGTAGCCGACGATCGGAACCCGGTGCTTGTTGACCCGGTCGAAGATCGGGAAGCCGAACCGGAAGAGCGGGATCTTGGCGTCGCGCGCCAGGAACTTGCCGTGGGTGTCGCCGATGACCGCGTCCACCGGGTCGGTCATCACCAGGCTGCGCAGGTGCCAGAGGTCCTTGTTCACGTAGACCTTGCCGGTCTTGCCGTACGGCGAGGAGTCGAGCAGCGCCTGCAGCTCCTTCTCGAGCTTCTTGGAGCCCTTCGAGCAGAGCACGTGGTGCGGCGTCGCGCCCATCTCGAGCAGGAAGGAGACGTAGCCGATGAGCAGGTCGGCGTCGCCGTACACCGCGAACTTCTTGCCGTGCATGTACTGCTGGGCGTCGGTCATGGCGTCCACGGCGCGGCCGCGCTCGGCCTGGATCGACTCCGGCACCTTCTTGCCGAAGAGCTTCGACACCTCGAGCAGGAAGGCGTCGGTCTTGGCGACGCCCACGGGCATCGGCAGCGCGACGTGCGTCCCGGC
This sequence comes from Myxococcales bacterium, assembly GCA_021782135.1. GTDB lineage: Bacteria > Myxococcota > Myxococcia > Myxococcales > Anaeromyxobacteraceae > Anaeromyxobacter_B. Next base: position 1,447 of record JAJXVM010000245.1, read on the forward strand.
GTACTGCTCCTTCACCCAGGTGAAGGTCTTGTTGGTCGCGTACGGCCCGACGGTGAGGGTGACCTTGCCGTTGATCGAGTCGGCGGCGTCGGCGAGCGGGGTGCCGCCCGGGTAGAGCCGGTAGGTGCCGTCGTTGGGCGAGTCGAAGGTCTCGGAGATGTCGGCGAGGAGCGTGAGCGGCACGCCCATCTCGGCCATGAGCCGCTTGTACTCGCGGTAGTTGCCGGTGTTGGCGTCGAACCCGGGGAGGAGGTTCAGCCGGCCGGTGCAGCGCCCCTCCACCGACTTGCCGTCGGTGAGGGCCTGCAGGATGGCGAGCAGCATCGCGTCGTAGCCGGTCACGTGCGAGCCGTTGAAGCTCGGCGTGTTGGCGAAGGGCAGCGGCAGATCCTTCGGCACCACCCCCTTGTTCCGGGCGTTCTTGATGAACGCGGTCAGGTCGTCGCCGATGATCTCCGGCATGCAGGAGGTGAAGACCGCGACCATCTTCGGCTTGTAGAGGGCGACGGCGTTCTCGAGCCCCTCGTGCAGGTTGTTCTGGCCGCCGAACACCGCGCCGTCCTCGGTCATCGAGTCCGAGACCGCCGGGGCCGGCTCACGGAAGTGGCGGTTGAGGGTGGAGCGGTAGTACGAGGCGCACCCCTGCGAGCCGTGCACGAAGGGGAGCGTGCCCTCGAACCCGTGCGCCGCCAGCTCGGCGCCGAGCGGCTGGCAGGCGTGGGCCGGGTTGATGGTGAGCGCCTGGCGGGCGAAGTTCTTCTGCTTGTACTCCTCGGTGTCGATCCAGGCCGCGACCCGCTTCTCGTCCTCGGGCGAGATCCCGCACACCGGCTTCACCGTGAGTCCCAGTTCGTTCGACATGCAGCTCTCCTGAACGGGCCTCGCGGGCCCGCGAAACGTGGTGTGGAGGTTCCGGGTGGCCGGGCGGCGCGCGCCGCCCGGCCGGTGCGATCAGAACGGCGACTTCACGAGCTTCCAGGTCGGGCTGTTCACCGCGAGGTCGATGTCCCGCGCGAAGACCGGGAAGCCCTGGTAGCCGTGGTAGGGGCCCGAGTAGTCCCAGCTGTGCATCTGCCGGAAGGGGAGCCCCATCTTCTGGAAGACGTACTTCTCCTTGATGCCGCTCGCGACCAGGTCGGGCTTGAGCGCGTGGACGAACTGCTCGAGCTCGAACTCGGAGGCGTCGTCGTAGATGACGGTGGCGTCCGGCATCTCGGGGGCGGTGCGGTCGTAGTCGTCGCCGTGGGCGAACTCGTAGCCCGAGCCGACCACCACCATGCCGAGGTCCTCGTAGGCGCCCACGGTGTGGCGCGGGCGGAGGCCGCCGACGTACAGCATCACCTTCTTGCCCTCGAGGCGCGGCCGGTACTCGGCGATCACCTTCTGCATCTGGGCGTCGTACTTGGCGATGGCCGCCTCGACCTTGTCCTTGATCCGGTCGTCGAAGCGCTCGGCCAGCGCGCGCAGGCTCTCGCGGATCTTGGTCGGGCCGAAGAAGTTCAGCTCGATCCACGGGATGCCGTACTTCTCCTCCATGACCTTGCACATGTAGTTCATGGAGCGGTAGCAGTGGATGACGTTGAGCTTCACCTTGTGGGTGGCGGCGATCTTCTCCATCTCGCCGTCGCCGGTCCAGGTGGCCTTGACGTTGAGCCCGCACTCCTCGAGCAGCGCCTTCACCGACCAGACGTCGCCGCCGATGTTGTAGTCGCCGATGAGGGCGATGTCGTACGGGGTCTCCTCGTCCGCGAACTCGCGCGTCTCGATGATGTAGTCGCGGATGGTGTCGTTCGAGATGTGGTGCCCGAGCGACTGGGAGACGCCGCGGAAGCCCTCGCAGTTGCAGGGGATGACCGGGAGGTCGAGCTCCTTCGACATCCTCTTGGCGACGGCGTTGATGTCGTCGCCGATGAGCCCCACCGGGCACTCGGACAGCACCGAGATGCCCTTGGCCAGGGGGAACAGCTCCTTCGCCTCGGTGAGCAGCTGGGCGAGCTTCTTGTCGCCCCCGTAGACGATGTCCTTCTCCTGGAAGTCGGAGGTGAACTGCATCGCGAAGTTGGACACGCCGTTGATGCCGGACACCAGGTTCCGGCGCGTGCCCCACGAGTACCAGCCGCAGCCCACCGGGCCGTGGGAGACGTGGACCATGTCGCGGATCGGGCCCCAGACCACGCCCTTGGCGCCCGCGTAGGCGCAGCCGCGGGCGCTCATCACGCCGGGCACGGTCTTCCGGTTCGACTTCACGCACGCCTTGCCCGACGACTGGTCGTTGGGGGCGAGGTGCGGCGCGCGCTTCTTCCTTCCCTTCTCGGGGTAGGCCTCGAGGGCCTTGTCGATCATCGCCTGGGTGGACTCCCGGGTGATGCCCTCGACCTTCTTCACCGAACGCGACATGGTCCGTCTCCTCGTTTCCGTACGGGCCTTCCGCTAGGCGGAGGCGGCCTCGGCGACGCCGATCTCGGCCTCGTCCTCGGCGGGCATGATCCCGAACTCCATGAGCAGGTTCTCGAGCTCCTCCATCTCCAGCGGCGTGGGCACGACCAGCATCTTGTTGTCGGAGATCTTCTGCGCCAGCGTGCGGTACTCGTCGGCCTGCTTGTGCGCGGGCGAGTACTCGATCACGGTCATGCGGCGCAGCTCGGCCCGCTGGACCTGGTTGTCGCGGGGCACGAAGTGGATCATCTGCGTCCCCAGCTTCTTCGCGAGCGCCTCGATGAGGTCGGCCTCGCGATCGGTGTTGCGGGAGTTGCAGATGAGGCCGCCGAGCCGGACCTTGCCGGAGGAGGCGTACTTGAGGATGCCCTTGGCGATGTTGTTGGCCGCGTACATGGCCATCATCTCGCCGGAGCAGACGATGTAGATCTCCTCGGCCTTGTTCTCGCGGATCGGCATGGCGAAGCCGCCGCAGACCACGTCGCCGAGCACGTCGTAGAAGACGAAGTCGAGCTCGGGCGTGTAGGCGCCGTTCTCCTCGAGGAAGTTGATGGCCGTGATGACGCCGCGGCCGGCGCAGCCGACCCCCGGCTCCGGGCCGCCCGACTCGACGCACTTCACTTCGCCGTACCCGGTCTTCATCACGTCGCTGAGCTCGAGGTCCTCCACCGTGCCGCGCTCGCGCACCATGTCCATCACCGTGGACTGCGCCTTGGCGTGCAGGATGAGGCGGGTGGAGTCGGCCTTGGGATCGCAGCCGACGATCATCACCTTCTTGCCGAGCGAGGCGAGCCCGGCCACCGTGTTCTGCGTGGTGGTGGACTTGCCGATCCCGCCCTTCCCGTAAATCGCGATCTGCCTCATTGAGATGCTCTCCTTGACGGGGCTTCCGTCGCGCGAGCGGCCCGCTGCCGTCCGACGGGGATGGGAAGAGCAAGTCGCGTGCCGCGCGAAAAGGGCCTGTTTGCAGCGCTTTCGCGATCGGCGGGGATGTCCGGAAGCTGACAACGGACAGTCCGGAAGGTGACAGCGCCCGGAGGTCCCACCCCCTCCCTGACCCTCCCCCGCTCCGCGGGAGAGGGGAGGAGCGCGCCTCGCGGGGCGACGAGCCCCAGCGGCGCAAGCCCCGGCGGGCGTCGAGAGATCCCCCTCCCCGCTCCGCGGCGTCGAGAGGTCCCCCCTCCCCGCCGCGCGGGGAGGGATGGGGAGGGGCGGCCACGCGGCGCGCGCGCCGTCAGTACTGCTCGAGCGCGATGCCGTACTTCTGGACCCGGTAGCGCAGCTGGCGCACGGTCATCCCGAGCAGCCGCGCCGCCTTGGCCTGCACGTACCCGCAGCGGGTGAGCGCCGCCTGCACCCGGGC
>JAJXVM010000246.1 GCA_021782135.1 Myxococcales bacterium
TCCGATCTGAGCGCGCGCCGGAAGGCGCGCCGGGCCTGGGTGGCCGACATCCCGCGCGCCGCGGTGAGCGCCCGCAGCCGGGCCGCCTCGTCCAGCTGCCGACCCCCGGCGTGGCGCGCCAGCACGTCGTCCAGCAGGGCGGCCAGCTCGGCGTCGTCCGGGAGCGGGATCCGGAGCACCGCCACGTGCTGGGCGAGCCCCTCGTCGAGCGCCACCTTCGGCGCCACCACCGCCAGGCACCGCCCCTCGGCGGCGAGCCGCGGCACGAGATCGCGCAGCCGGCGGGAGACGCGGTGGTCGGAGAGCGCCTCGTGGAAGTCGAGCAGCACCGCGACCAGCGGGGCCGGCGCCCGGGCGAGCGCCTCGAGCAGCGCCGCCGGCTCGCGCGCCTCGGGCGCGAGCGGCTCGAGGCCGCGCGCGCAGGACCAGATCGCGAAGGGCGCCTCGAAGGCGCGGGCGGCGGCGCGGCAGGCGGCCGCGGCGCGCTCCTCCTCGGCGGTGACCAGGTACACGATGGGCGTCCCCGCCGACCAGAGCTCCGCGATCTCCCGGGCGATCTGGCTCACCGGTCGCCCTCCGCGTCGGCGGTGTTGTGCATGGCCTCCTCGAACGAGGTGACGCCGGCGGCGACCTTGCGGATCGCGTGCTGGCGCAGGCTGCGCAGCCCGTCCTGGCGGGCCGTCCGCAGCAGCACCTCGGGGGTCGCGCCCGAGGCGACCAGGTGTCGCAGGCGCGCGTTCATGGGGAGCACCTCGAACAGGCCGCTCCGGCCGTGGTAGCCGGTGTAGCGGCAGCGCGCGCAGCCCTCCCCGCGGCGGGCCAACAGCTTCCCGGCGTAGTCCTCCGGGTGCGTGACGCCGAGATCCGCCACCTCGTCCGCGGTGAGGGGGACGTCGCGCGCGCAGGCGGCGCACACCTGGCGCACCAGCCGCTGGGCGACCACGCCGGTGAGGGTGGCGCCGATGAGGAAGGAGGGGACGCCCAGGTCGCGCAGGCGGGCCACCGCGCCCACGGAGTCGCTGGTGTGCAGCGTGGTGAGGACGAGGTGGCCGGTCAGCGCCGCCTGGACCGCCTGGCTGGCGGTCTCGGCGTCGCGCACCTCGCCGACCATGATCACGTCCGGATCCTGGCGCAGGACGTGGCGCAGCGCCTCGGCGAAGCCGGTGCCGGTCCGGGCGTTGGCGGCGATCTGGTTGAACTGCTCGTGCACCATCTCGATGGGGTCCTCGATGGTGACCACGTTCACCTCGGGCGAGGCGAGCGCCTGCAGCGCCGAGTAGAGGGTGGTGGTCTTGCCCGAGCCGGTCGGCCCGGTCACCACCACCAGGCCGTGCGGCCGCATCAGCCACCGCTCGAAGGACTCGCGCTCGTCCTGCAGGAACCCGAGCTCGGAGAGGTCGCGGACCAGCACCGTCGGGTCGAGCACCCGGATGACGATCTTGTCGCCGAAGGCGGTCGGGATGGTGCTGACGCGCAGCTCCATCTCGGTGTCCCCGCGGGCGGTGCGGATCCGCCCGTCCTGCGGCTTGCGCAGCGAGATGTCGAGCCGGCTCATGATCTTGAACCGGTTGGCGATCGCGCCGTGCACGGCCTTGGGGATCCGGTAGACCGGGTGGAGCACCCCGTCGATGCGCATCCGGACGATCGACTCCTCGCGGCGGGGCTCGAGGTGGATGTCGCTGGTGCGCTGCTCGAAGGCGTAGTGGAGCAGGTACTCGACCGCGGCCACCACCGGCTCGCTCGAGGCCTCCAGCGCCTCCAGCCCGGCGAGGTCCACGAACTGCTCCAGGTTCCCGACGTCCGGCGCCGCGGCCCCCTCGATCTGGGTCTGGGCCGACTGGATCTGCTGGCGGAACCCGTACACCTCGGCGATGGCGCGGTGGATGTCGGAGGGCGAGGTGAGCACCGGCTCGATGTCGGCCCCGGTGAGCCCGCGCAGGCTCTCGATGAGCTCCTGATCGAACGGGTTGGCGGTCGCGACCACCAGCTTGCCGTCCCGCCGCTCGATGGGGAGGACCCCGTGCTTGCGCGCGAAGGGGCGCGAGAGCGTGCGGGTGATGAGCTGCGCGTCGAGCTTGACGGGATCGATCTTGCGGTAGGGGACGCCGGCGGCGGTGGCGACGACCCGCGAGGCCTTGTCCTCGTCCACCTGCTCGGACTCGCGCGAGGCGTCCGGGAAGCCGAAGGAGGCCAGGATCTCCACCGGCGACAGCTCGGAGCGGCGCAGCGCCTTGCCCCCGGCGCGATCGGCCTGGTCGCGGAGGAGCCGGGCCCGCTGCAGGTTCTCGCGGGCCAGCGCGGTGCGCCGCGAGTCCTCCGAGAGCAGCCCCTGGCTGGCCAGGAGCTCGGCCACGTAGGTGAAGGTGTACTCGGAGGCGTGCTGGGGTGTCTTCACGGGCCAGCGAGTCTAGCGCGACCGGGAACGCGGCCCAAGCAGTACGGGCGACGCCGGCGGCGTCGCCTGCGATATAAGTCGTACCGTGAGCGACTCGCTCGGCGCGCCCGCGGCAGCACCCGATCCGTTCTCATCGCGCGACGCCGCCCCTCCGGCCCGCCCGCGGTCGCCGCACCTCCCCGAGTGGCTGGTCGTCGGGACGCTGGCGGTCGCGCTCCTCCTGGCCGGCGCCGCGTACTCCCGGGCCCGCCGCGCCGAGCGCCGGCGGCACGAGCTGGCCAAGCTGTCGGCCATCGCCGCCCTCAAGGTGGATCAGCTCACCGCCTGGCGGCGCGAGCGGCTCGCGGACGCCGAGGGGCTCGCGGAGAGCATGCCGATCACGCGCTGGATGGCGGGCGCGGCCCGGGGCGCGGCGGCTCCGGGCGTGGTGGAGTGGCTCGACTCGCTCCGCGGCCGGCACGGCTTCCACTCCGTCTTCCTCTTCTCGGCCGACGGGCGCCGGCTGCTGGTGGTCGGCCCCGACGACCTCGGCCGCGACGAGGTGGACGGAGACGCCGTGCGGGCGGTCCACCAGGGCGCGCCGTACCTGTCCGACCTGCACGGGCGGGAGCGGCCCGACGGCCCGGCGCACCACCTCGACGCCGCCGCGCCCGTCCGCGGCGCCGACGGGCAAGTGCTCGGCGCGGCGCTCATCCAGATCGACCCCTCGAGCATGCTCGAGCCGCTGCGCCGCTGGCCCATCCCCACGCGCAGCGCCGAGCTCCTGCTGGTCCGCCAGGAGGGTTCGGAGGTCGCGGTGCTCTCGGCCTCTCGCGAGGCCGGCCCCGGCCCGCGGCTCTCCACCTCGCGGGCGGGCTCGCCCGAGGTGTACGCCGCGCTCGGGGAGCGGACCGCGCTCGAGGGCCGGGACTGGCGCGGCGTGCCGGTCCTGGCGGCGACGAGGCCGGTCCCGGGCTCGAACTGGGGGCTCGTCGCCAAGGAGGACCTCGCCGAGGCCTACGCCCCCCTGCCGCGCGAGCTGGCCATGGCGACCGCCGTCCTGGTGCTCGTGGGCGCGAGCGCGACCAGCCTGCTCCTGCTCTGGCGGCGGCGGCAGAGCACCGTGCTGCTGCGCGCGCAGCTGGCCGCGGAGCGGGAGCGGCGCGTCCTGCGCGAGCGGGTGGACGTGCTCTTCCGGCAGTCGAACGACGTCATGGCGCTCGTGGACGAGCAGGGCCGGATCCTCGACGCCAACGACCGCGCGGCCGAGGTCTGGCAGCTGCCGCGCGAGCGGATCCTCGGCGTGGACTTCCGCGCGCTGCGGGTCCCGGAGGAGTCGGGGCGCCGCTGGCCCGAGGTCGTCGGGGAGCGCGAGTCCCTGGTCTACGAGACCCGCCACCGCCGCGGGGACGGCAGCACCTTCCCGGTCGAGGTGAGCGTGCGCGCGGTGTCGCTCGACGGCCGCCGCTACTACCAGTGCACGCTCCGCGACATCACCCTGCGCAAGCTCCAGGAGGCCGAGACCCGGCAGCTCGAGTCCCGCCTGCTGCTCGCCGACCGGCTCGCCGCGCTCGGCACGCTCTCGGCCGGGGTGGCCCACGAGATCAACAACCCGCTCGCCTACGTCATCTCCAACCTCGGCTACGCCCGGCGCACGCTGGCCCGCCTGCCAGAGCCGCCGGTCGGCCCGATGGGCGAGCTCGGACCGGCGCTGGCCGAGGCCGCCGAGGGCTGCGAGCGCATCCGGCTCATCGTGCGCGACCTGAAGACCTTCACCCACGCCGCGGACGAGCCGCGCGGCCCGGTGGACCTCCACGCCGTGCTGCGGTCCGCCTTGAACCTCGCCGGGAGCGACCTGCGGCACCGCGCCCGCGTCGAGAAGGACCTCGCCCCCGCGCCGCGCGTGGACGCCAGCGAGGCCCGGCTCGGGCAGGTGTTCCTGAACCTGCTGGTCAACGCCACCCAGGCGCTCTCTCCCGGCGCCAGCGAGCGCAACGTGGTCCGGGTGGCCACCCGGACCGACCCGGAGGGCCGGGCCGTGGTGGAGGTGTCCGACAACGGCCCGGGGATCCCGCCCGAGAACCTGGGCCGCGTCTTCGACCCGTTCTTCACCACCAAGGGCCCGGGAGAAGGGACCGGCCTCGGCCTCTCCATCTGCCACGGGATCGTGCGCGAGCTCGGAGGCGCCATCGACGTCGAGAGCGAGCCCGGCAAGGGAGCGCTCTTCCGCGTCGTCCTCCCGCCGTCCCGCGCGCGGGCCCCGGCGCCGCGGCCGGAGGCGCCGGCGAGCGGGAGCGCGCGCCCGCTGCGCATCCTGGTGGTGGACGACGAGCCGCGGCTGGCCGACTCCTACCAGCGGCTCCTCCAGCCGGAGTACGAGGTGACGACCTCCACCAGCGGGCGCGCCGCCCTGGAGCTCCTCCGGTCCGGCGCCCGCTTCGACGTGGTGCTCTGCGATCTGATGATGCCCGAGATGACGGGGATGGAGCTCCACGCCGCCGTCTCGGCGACGGCCCCGCCGATGGCCGCGCGGATGATCTTCGTGACCGGCGGCGCCTTCACCGAGGGGGCGCGCGCCTTCCTCGACGGCGTGCCGAACCCGCGGATCGAGAAACCGTTCCGGCGCGAGGCGCTCGAGCGGCTCCTCGCCGAGGTGGTCGGCGGGAGCCGGTGAGGGGCGCTCACCGGCCCGGCGCCGCCGACCCGCTACCGCCCGCCGCGCGCCCTCGCGCCCTTCCCCCTCGGGCCGCCGGTGGCGCGCTTGCCGCCGCGCGGATCGGGAGCGCCCCCGAGCCCGAGCAACCGGTCCCGCTCGGCGTC
>JAJXVM010000247.1 GCA_021782135.1 Myxococcales bacterium
GGGTGGCGCGCCCGGCTGCGCGGCGCCACGACCGGCGAGCCGGGCCGGCCGCTGCGGGCGCTCCTGGCGGGGCTGCTCCTGGGGCAGTTCTGGCACGCGGCGGCGCCGGGCCACGTGGCCGAGAACGGCATCTCGCCGGTGCGCGAGTGGCCCGCCGGCTGGGTCCGCTTCGCCCACAACGGCTTCGCGGCGGCTCCGGCCTGGAACCGGCTGCTGCTCTGGACGGCGCTGGCCGGGGTCGCGCTGGCCGCGCTGCCGCCCTTGCGCCGCGCCGCCGCCCCGGCGCTCCGGGCCTTCGCGCTGCTCGTCCTCTGCGGACTGGGCTGGGCGGTCTTCGCCGGCGCGACGCGCTGGGTGCAGGCCAACGGGTACGGCTGGCGCTACCTCATCCCGACCCAGGTGCTCTTCCACACCGCGGCGGTGGTGCTCGTCGCGGCGCCCGCCGAGGCGCGGCTCGCGGCCGCCTCGGTCCGCGCCCGGAGCCTCACCTGGGCCGCCTCGGCGCTGGCGCTGGTGGCCGCCGTCCTCTGGTCCTACGGCGCCCCCTCGCTGGCGCGCGTCCGGACCGATCTGGCCGAGACCCTCGGCGCGCACACCGCGGCGGTCCTGAAGGCCCGCTGCGACGCCGTCGCCGGCGACTACTGGACGGTCTGGCCGGCGGTGTTCCACGCCGACCTCGCGCTGCGCGAGGGCGCGCCCGGCGGGCCCGAGCCCCACCCCGAGCCGGCCGGCGGCGCTCCCGAGAGCGGCCGCCCCCAGGTCTACGGGCTCACCCACCGCGCCTCGCCCACCTGGCCGCTCTGGCAGGCCGCGCGGCGGTCGCCCGGGCTGCGCATCTGCGTCGCGGACAACCCGCGCGACGAGGAGCAGGCGCGCCACTACCTCGAGGCCTACCGCCTCCCGCCGCTCACGCTGGCGCGGCGGGTGGGGGACGTGCTGGTGCTCGAACCGGCGGGACCCGGCGACCGGATCTGGTGAGAGGGGCGGCCGCGAGGCTCCGCCCGCCCTCCCGTCACGTCTCCGCGGCCGGCGCCTCCGCCCCGGGCACCTCGCGCTGGCCGAGCGGCGCGATGCGCTGGAGCAGCAGCAGGCCGGGGACGGCGGCGGCCACCGCCGCCGCGAAGAAGAGCGGATACCCGAGCCGCTGGGCGAGGTAGCCGGAGGGGACGCCCGAGAGCGTGCGGCCGAGCCCGAAGAGGCTCGAGAGGAGCGCGTACTGGGTGGCGCTGTAGCGCTTGTCGCAGGCGCGCAGGATGAGCGCCAGCAGGGCCGAGGTGGCCATCCCCTGCGCGCCCCACTCGCCGGCGATCCCCACGTAGACCCAGGCGCGGGTGACCGCCGAGAGCGGGGGCAGGGTCCCGCAGAGCGCCACGTCCATGGGCGCGGCGCGCGAGAGGGCGGCGCCGGCGTAGAGCAGGTTGGCGCCGGCCTGCGCCAGGCCGAAGGCCCAGAGCGCCCGCCCGAGGCCGATGCGGCTCATCACCGCCGCGCCGATCCCGGCCCCGGCGATGGTGGCGATGGTCCCGAGGGTCTTCACCGCCGCGCCCGCCTCGGCGTTGCGGAAGCAGAGGTCCTTCAGGAACGGGTTCACCATCGTCCCGGCCATGTTGTCCCCGTACTTGTAGAGCACGAGGAACAGGAGCACCGGGAGGGCGCCGGGGCGCTGGAAGAAGGCGGTGAGCGGCTCCCAGACGGCCCGCGCCAGCGAGCGCGGGGGCGCGGCGGGGCGCTCCGGCTCGGGGGCGAGCAGCGTGATGCCGGTGAAGGCGGCGAAGAGCGCGCCCAGGAGCGCGAAGAGCACCGGCCAGGGCAGCCAGTCGGAGGCGGAGACGGCGAGCGCGCCCGCGACCAGCATCCCGAGCCGGTAGTACATCACCTTGAGGCCGGAGGCCGGCCCCTGCTCCTCGGGGTGGAGCACCTCGACGCAGTAGGCGTCGTAGGCGATGTCCTGGGTGGCGGAGAGGAAGGTCACCCCGAGCGCCAGCAGCCCGATGGCGGTCGCCACCTCGCCGCTGGCGAGCGGCGCGCCGGCCGACCGGAGCCGCCCGAGGTGGAGGGCGTAGCCCGCGAGGACGCCGAACATGGCGGCGAGCGCGAGCTGCGCCACCACCACCCAGCTGCGCCGGCGCCCCGGCCAGGGCAGGGCGTAGCGGTCCACGAGCGGCGACCAGAGGAACTTGAGGCTCCACGGCAGCGAGACCGCCGAGAGCAAACCGATGGTGCCCTTCGGGATCCCGAGCGAGACCAGCCAGAACTGGAGGGTGGTGAAGGTCCAGCCGAGCGGCATGCCGGAGGCCAGCGAGAGCAGCCCCACCACCTGCACGCGTCTGTTCTTGAGGAAGGCCACCGGCGGGGGAACCTTACCCCATCACCCGGCGGGCCGCACCGCGCGGGCGAACTCCGTCGCCGGCAGCGCGTTCAGCACCGCCTCGCGGGTCACCCAGCCGCGCCGGGCGGTGTCCACCGCCCAGCGCAGGGAGCCGAGCGCGGCGGTGGAGTGGGCGTCCACCGAGAGCACCACCGGCAGCCCCCGCGCCCGCGCCAGCCGCAGGTGGGCCGGCTGCATCTCCAGCCGCCTGGGGTCGCCGTTCACCTCCACCGCGGCCTTCCCCGACTCCGCGGCGGCGTCGAGCACCTCCTCCACGCGACAGGCGAAGGGCTCGCGCTCGAGCAGCAGCCGCCCCAGGGCGTGGCCCCAGATCTTGAAGAAGGGCAGGCGCATGGCGCGGACCAGCCGCCGGGTCATCTGGTCCTCGTCCTGCAGGAACCGGCTGTGGACGCTCGCCACCACCACGTCGAGCCGCTCCAGGATCCGGTCCGGGTAGTCGAGCGCGCCGTCCTCCAGGATGTCCGACTCGGTGCCGCGCAGCAGCCGCACCCGGACCAGCTCCTGGACTCGCGCGATCTCGTCCCACTGCGCCCGCAGCCGGTCGAGCCCGACCCCGCCGGCGTAGTGGGCCGACGGCGAGTGGTCGGTGATGGTGAGGTACTCCATCCCGAGGGCGTCGGCCGCCCGCGCCATCTCCTCCACGGTGGCGCGCCCGTCGGAGAAGCGCGTGTGGCAGTGGACGAGGCCGCGCACGTCCTCCAGCCGGACCAGCTCGCGCGGCAGCGTCCGGTCCCGGGCCGCCTCGACCTCGCCCGCGTCCTCGCGCAGCTCCGGCGGGACGAAGGCCAGCCCGAGCGCGGCGTAGAGCTCCTCCTCGCTCCCCACCGGCAGGCGGCCGCCGCCGTCGAGCCGCTCCAGCCCGCGCTCGCTCAGGGCGAAGCCGCGCTCCCGGGCCAGCCCGCGCAGCTTCCGGTGGTGGGCCTGCGAGCCGGTGAGGTGGTGCAGGAGGGTGGCGTACTCGCCGGCGGGCGCGGCGCGCAGGTCCACCTGCTCGCCGCTGGCGAGGCGCGCCGTCAGGGCCGAGCCGCCGCGCCCCAGCACCTCCGCCACCGCCGGCCAGCGCAGGAAGTGGTCGAGGAGCGCCCCGGGATCGTCCGCCTCGGCGACCAGGTCCAGGTCCCCCACCGTCTCGCGCCGCCGCCGGAGCGAGCCGGCGAGGTCGGCCCGCCGGCAGCCCGGGCCCGCCCGCAGGTGCTCGAGGAGCCGCTCGCCGAGCGCCATCGCCTGCGGCAGGAGCATGCGCCGGGGCCGCTCGCGCAGGCGGCGCAGCCCCTCCAGGATCTTCCGCTCGGTCTTCTCGCCGAAGCCGGGGACCTCTCGCACCCGGCCGGCCACGCAGGCCGCCTCCAGGGCGTCGAGCCCGTCGACGCCCAGCTCCGCGCGCAGCCGCGCGATCTTGCGCGGGCCGAGCTCGGGCACCCGCATCAGCTCGAGGACGCCGGGGGGAAGCTCGGACCGGAGCCGGTCGAGCAGCGGGGTGTGGCCGGTGGCGTGCAGCTCCCCGATCTTCTTCTCGAGCGCCTCGCCCACGCCCGGGAGCGAGCGCAGCCGCCCCTCCCGCACCAGCGCCTCGAGCTCCTCGCGGCTCTCCTCGAGCGACCGCGCCGCCGCCTCGTAGGCGCGGACCTTGAACGGATTCTCGCCCTGCACCTGGAGGAGCGCGCCCAGCTCGCGGAGGGCGCGGGCCACGCCGAGCTTGTCGAGCATCCGCCCCTCCATAACGCCGAGCGCGGGCGGCGACACGCCCTCGCGCGGCGGGCCGCCCGCTTATAATCGGCGCATGTCCCACCAGGAACACCGGGCCGCCGGCCCGCGATCGGTGCGGGTCTTCGTGATCACCGCCTCGGACACCCGCGGCGAGGCGGAGGACGAGAGCGGGCGCCTGCTGCGCGAGGGGATCGCCGCCGCCGGCCACCAGCTCGCCGGCTACCGGGTGGTGAAGGACGAGCCGGACGAGATCCGGGCCGCGCTCGCCGCCGCGGACCAGGCCGCGGCGCAGGCGGTGGTGGTGAACGGCGGCACCGGCATCGCCGCCCGCGACCGCACCTACGAGGCGGTGGCCGGGCTGCTCGAGAAGCGGCTCGACGGCTTCGGCGAGCTGTTCCGGATGCTCTCGTACCAGGAGGTCGGGAGCGCGGCGATGCTCTCCCGCGCGGTGGCCGGGGTCTGGCGCGGGAAGGTCGTCTTCTCCCTGCCCGGCTCGCGGGCCGCGGTCCGCCTGGGCTGGGAGAAGCTCATCGCCCCCGAGCTCCCGCACCTCTGTCACGAGCTCGGGAAGCCCGGCCGGGCGCCCGGGGGTTCTTGAGGACGGATGCCCCCCGCGCCCCCGCTCTCGGCCGCCCGCGCCGCGCGCCTGCGACCGCTGCTGCTCGCGGTCGAGGCCTCGCTCGACCGCGAGGCGCGGCTGGCCGCCGATCCGGTCGAGTTCCCGCGCCGCTACCCCGATCCGGCCGACGCCGAGGTGGCGGGCCTCCTCGCCGCCTGCCTCGCCTACGGCCGGGCCGACCTCTTCCGGCCGCAGGTCGCCTACCTGCTCGGCGCGATGGGCCCGCACCCGGCGGCCTTCGCCGAGCGCTTCGCCCGCGCGCCCGCGCCGGATCGCTTCCCGCGCTTCCGCTACCGCTTCAACCAGCCGCCGGAGGAAGAACTGTCCGCGACACGCACCAGTGCCGATGCCCGACCGCTCGGCGCAGCCGCCCTTCCTGGTGATCGAACACAACACAATCCAGCTGAATCCAGCCGCCCGCATCACGGTCGACGTCGGCGAGTTCTCCGCTCTGCTGGCATCCTGTGTGCATCACCG
>JAJXVM010000248.1 GCA_021782135.1 Myxococcales bacterium
TCCACCGGGATGCGCATCTACTACGGCCCGCTCTTCCCGCAGGCGCTGGCGCGGGCCTCGGCCGTGTTCACCGTGAGCGAGGCCGCCCGGGCCGACCTGGTGCGGGCGGCCGGCGTGCCGGCCGAGCGGATCCACGTCACCCCCAACGGCGTGGACGAGCGCTTCTTCGAGGCCCGCGCGCCCCAGGGCCCGCGCGCGCCCTACCTGCTCGCCGTCGGCACCCTCGAGCCGCGCAAGAACCTGCCGGCGCTGCTCGACGCCTTCCGGCTGCTCCGCCGGCAGGGGCGGGATCTGCAGCTCCTGCTCGTCGGTCGCCAGGGCTGGACGCAGTCGCTGCCGCTCGGCGACCTCGCGCCCCACGTCCGGCTGGTGGGCGCCCTCCCCGACGAGGACCTCCCCAACCTGTACGCCGGCGCCGCCTGCCTGGTGCTGCCCTCCTTCTACGAGGGGTTCGGGCTGCCCCTGGTCGAGGCGATGGCGGCCGGGACCCCGGCGGTGGCGAGCGACATCCCCGCCCTGCGCGAGGTGGGCGGCGAGGCGGCGCTCTACGCCGACCCGCGCGACCCGGCCAGCTTCGCCCACGCCATCGCCCGCGTGCTCGACGAGCGCGAGGCGACCCGCGCCCGGGTGGCGACCGGCCGCGAGCGCGCGCGCCGCTTCACCTGGGCCGCATGCGCCGAGAAGACGCTCGAGGTCTACCGCGGCGTGCTCCGGCGCAAGTAGCGGAGCCCCGGCCCGGTCTCAGCCCCGCCGCAGCGCACGCAGGAGCCGGTAGGCGGCCACGATCTCCGCCCGCCGGAGCCGCTTCTGGAGCCGGAGCATCCGGTCGCCGGGGGGCGCGTGGCGCAGGGCGGCCTGCTCGTCCTCCTCGAACTGCCGCTCGAACTGGGCGCCGCTCTTGCTCGTCTCGTACCAGCGGAAGGCGGCCTGCGGCGCGTCGAGGAAGCGCGGCGCCCCCAGCGCGCCGAGCCGCAGCCAGAACTCGTAGTCGAAGGCGTAGCGGAGCGAGGTGTCGAGGAAGCCCACCCGATCGTGGGCGGCGCGGCGCCAGAAGACGGTCATCTGGCTCACGAAGTTCTCGACGAGCAGCGCCCGGTAGCTGTAGCGGCGGCAGCGCCGGTCCTTGTACGCCGCCACCCAGCGCCGGATGGGCCGGTCCTGCCGGTCGACGATGTCGCAGCGGCCGTGGACCCACCAGAGCGCCGGGTCCTCCCGGAAGGCGGCGGCGACGCGGGCCAGCGCGCCCGGCCGCAGCAGGTCGTCGCTGTTGACCCAGCCCACCACGTCCCCGTCCGCGGCGGCGAGGCCCCGGTTCACCGCGTCGGCCTGGCCGGCGTCCTTCTCGCTCACCAGCTTCAGGCGACCGGCGTACCGCCCGAGCAGCTCGAGCGAGCCGTCGGTGCTCCCGCCGTCCTGGACCCGGTAGTCGAGCTCGAAGTCCCCCTCCTGCGAGAGCACGCTCTCGACGGTGCGTCCCAGGAACTCGGCCTGGTTCAGCGACGGGGTGACGAGGCAGATGCGGGGGCGCCGGGGCATGCGGGGGACGGCACTCTACCGCATCCGCCAGCGTTGACACCCCTCCCGGCCCGTAGATACTCCAGGCACGATGGCCATCTCGAACTGGGGCGGGGAGCGGGTCGTGGTCACCGGCGGAGCCGGGTTCCTGGGCGGCTTCGTGGTCGAGGCGCTGCGCGCCCGCGGCGCCGGCGAGGTCTTCGTGCCGCGCTCGCGCGACTACGACCTCACCGACATGGAGGCGGTCCGGCGGCTCTACCGCGACGCCCGCCCCACCCTCGTGCTCCACCTCGCCGCCCGCGTGGGCGGCATCGGCGCCAACCGCGACAACCCCGGCAAGTTCTTCTACGACAACCTCATGATGGGCGTGCAGCTCCTCGAGGTGGGCCGGCAGGTGGGGCTGCGCAAGCTGGTGGCCCTGGGGACCATCTGCGCCTACCCCAAGTTCACCCCGGTGCCGTTCCGGGAGGAGGACCTCTGGAACGGCTACCCGGAGGAGACCAACGCCCCCTACGGCCTCGCCAAGAAGATGCTGCTGGTGCAGAGCCAGGCCTACCGGGAGCAGTACGGCTTCAACTCCTCGGTGCTCTTCCCGGTCAACCTCTACGGCCCGCGCGACAACTTCGACCTGCACAGCTCGCACGTCATCCCCGCGCTCGTCCGCAAGTGCGTCGAGGCCCGCCGGCGCGGCGAGCGCCAGCTGGTGGTCTGGGGCGACGGCTCCGCCAGCCGCGAGTTCCTCCACGTGCGCGACTGCGCCGAGGGCCTCCTGCGCGCCGCCGAGCGCTACGACGGCTCCGAGCCGGTGAACCTGGGCGCCGGCTTCGAGATCAAGATCCGCGACCTCGTCCCGCTCGTGGCCCGCCTCTGCCGCTTCGAGGGCGAGGTGGTCTGGGACACCAGCAAGCCCAACGGTCAGCCCCGCCGCATGCTCGACACCTCGCGCGCCGAGCGGCTCTTCGGCTGGAAGGCGCGCATCCCCTTCGAGGAGGGGCTCGCCGAGACCATCGCCTGGTACGAGAAGGAGCACACGTGAAGAAGGCGCTCATCACCGGCATCACCGGCCAGGACGGCAGCTACCTCGCCGAGCTGCTCCTCGAGAAGGGCTACGAGGTCCACGGCATGATCCGCCGCTCCTCGTCCTTCAACACCGAGCGGATCGACCACCTGTACGTGGATCCGCACACCCCGGGCGCGCGGCTCTTCCTGCACTACGGCGACCTCGACGACGGGTCGAGCCTCAACCTCCTCCTCAAGAAGCTCCGGCCCGACGAGATCTACAACCTGGGCGCGCAGAGCCACGTGCGCGTCTCCTTCGACGTGCCGGAGTACACCGGCCAGGTCACCGGCGTGGGCGTGACCCGGCTCCTCGAGGCGGTGCGCGAGCTCGGGCTCGCCGGCACCCGCATCTACCAGGCCTCCAGCTCGGAGATGTTCGGCGCCTCGCCGCCGCCGCAGAACGAGAAGACCCTCTTCTACCCCCGCAGCCCGTACGGCGCCGCCAAGGTCTACGCCTACTGGATGGCGGTGAACTACCGCGAGGCCTACGGCCTCCACATCTCGAACGGCATCCTCTTCAACCACGAGTCGCCGCGGCGGGGCGAGACCTTCGTCACCCGCAAGGTGACCCGGGCGGCGGCGCGCATCAAGGTGGGGCTGCAGGAGAAGCTCTTCCTCGGCAACCTCGAGGCGAAGCGCGACTGGGGCTACGCCAAGGACTTCGTCGAGGCGATGTGGCTCATGCTCCAGCAGGAGAAGCCCGACGATTACGTGGTCGCCACCGGCGAGGCCCACTCGGTGCGCGAGCTCTGCGAGCAGGCCTTCGGGAACGTCGGGCTCGACTACCGCAAACACGTCGAGATCGACCCGCGCTACTTCCGCCCCACCGAGGTGGACTACCTGCTGGGCGATTGCTCCAAGGCGCAGCGGCAGCTCGGCTGGAAGCCGCGCACCAGCTTCGCCGAGCTGGTGCGGCTCATGATGGAGTCGGACCTCGAGCTGGCCGAGCGCGAGAAGCGCGCCGGCGCCGGGCCGGCGGTGTCGCGGCACGGCTGAGGGATCACCCCCTCCCTGACCCTCCCCCGCTCCGCGGGAGAGGGAAGGAGCTCGCCCCCGAAGCTTCCCGAGGCCTCTCCCTCCCCGTCGCACGGGGAGGGCCGGGGAGGGGCGGCCCCGATCAGCCCTGGGGCTGATCCTTCCGCCCGCTCCGCAGCTCCTCCAGCTCCGCCCGCAGCAGCGCGCACTCCTGCGTCAGCCGGCGCACGCGCGTGGCGCTGGCGGAGATGGACAGGTTGGCGGCGAGCAGGTTCCCGAGCAGGTAGACGAAGGCGAGCGCGAACAGCGCGTTGCTCGGCACCTGGATGCCGAGCAGCTCCGAGAACCGGATGAGCAGGCCGGGGAAGATCGCCACCACCAGCCCGGCGCCGGTGGAGAGCAGCCACAGGAGGCTGTCGCGCAGGCTGAGCTGGTGGCGCCGGACCAGCCGCACCACCGCGCCGAACAGGACCAGCAGCACCCCCGCGGCGAAGACCTGCAGCCGGGGGGCGAGGATGGGCTCTGGGGTCACGCCTCCTCCTCCCGGCGCGCCGGCTCGCGGACCGGCAGGAGCAGCAGCGCCAGCGACACCTTCACGAAGTAGTAGAGCGTCCGCCAGGCGTCGATGCTGCTGCGCCCGTGGCGCCGCTCCTCCATCGAGACCGGCACCTCGGCCACCCGCAGCCCGGCGCGCGCGGCCAGCGCGATCGCCTCCGGCTCCGGGTAGTCGGACGGGTAGCGGCGGGCGAAGAGCTCGATGGCGTGCCGGCCGGCGGCCCGGAAGCCCGAGGTGGGATCCGTGACCCGCACCCCGCAGCGGAGCCGGAGGAAGAGCGTCAGGTAGCGGATCCCGGCGCGCCGCACCGGCGTCGAGCGGAAGCCGTCGCCCGCCCCGGGGAGGAAGCGCGAGCCCACCACCACGTCGGCCTCGCCGCGCTCGAGGGGGCGCAGCAGGGCCGCGAGCCAGGCCGGGTCGTGCTGGCCGTCGCCGTCCACCTGGACCGCCACGTCGTAGCCGCGCGACTCGGCCCAGCGGTACCCGGTCTGCACCGCCCCGCCGATGCCCAGGTTGACCGGCTCCCGCAGCACGACCGCCCCGAGCCGCCGCGCCACCCCGGCCGTGTCGTCGCTGGACCCGTCGTCCACCACGCAGACGTCGCACTCCGGCGCGGCCCGCCGCAGCGCGGCCAGGGCGCCCGGCAGGTTGCGGGCCTCGTTGTAGGCGGGGACGATCGCCAGGACGCGCATCGGCCCCTACTCTACCCCGCCCGTCCAGCGCCGCCAGAGCGCCCGGGCGTACAGCGGCACCACGGCCGCGTCCTCCACGAGGTAGCGCCGGCCGAGCCGGAGCGGCTCCTGGGCCATGCGCCAGGCCCACTCCAGGCCGGCGCGCTGCACCAGCCGGGGCGCCCGCCGGCGCAGCCCGGCGAGCAGGTCGAAGGTGCCGCCCACCACCACCACCGCCGCGCAGCCGAGCCGGGAGCCCTGCGAGAGCGCGAAGCGCTCCTGCCTGGGGGCGCCGAGCCCCACCAGCACCACGTCCGCGCGCGCCGCGGCGGTGGCCGACACGGCCCGCTCGAGCGCTTCCGGGTCGGCGTCGAAGCCCGGGGGTGGC
>JAJXVM010000249.1 GCA_021782135.1 Myxococcales bacterium
GAGCGAGTCGGCGGCGCGCGTCCAGGTCCTGGAGGAGCTGCGGGTGGCCGAGCGGCTCGCGCTCGTGACCGAGGACGTGGCGAGCGTCATCCTCATGCTCTCCCGCGGGCGCAGCCCGAGCGCCTGACCGTGATCCGGCTCGCGTTCTGCTCGCTGCTCTGGCTCCCGGCGCTGGTGGGCCTGGGGACGCTCTGGGGCCACCGGCTGCCGCGGGCGGTCGCCGCGCCGGTCCTCGGGCTGCTCGGCCTCACCACCCTCGCCGCCGCCGGCATGGTCGTGAACCTGGTGCTCCCGGTGAGCCCCTGGCTCGCCGCCGCCACCTGCGCCGGCGGGTGGGCCCTGCTGGCGCTCCGCGCCCGCCGCCTCGAGCTGCGCCCGCCCTGGCCGGAGCTGGCGGCGGTCGCCGTGCTCGCGCTGCTCGTCGCCTGGCTGACCCCGCCGGCCTGGGAGCACTACGACACCGGGCTCTACCATCTGCAGGCGGTGAAGTGGGCCGTGCAGGCCCGCGCCCTGCCCGGGCTCTCGCTCGTGCACCACCGTTTCGGCACCACCCTCGCCTGGCCGCCGGCCTGCGCGCTCCTGGAGCTGCCGTTCGTGGGCGAGGGCGGGAGCGCCGCCTTCGCGACCGCGCTCCCCCTGGTCCTCGGCGCCTGGGCGGCCATCGCCGCGGCGCGCGCCGCCCGGGACGCCCGCGACCTCTTCCTGGCGGGCGCCTTCGCGCTCCTGCCCTTCGCCGGCGTGGCCACCTTCCACGACCTGGGCGGCCTCGGCAACGACCTCCTCGTCGCCACCATGGAGGGGCTCTGTCTGGCGCTCTGGGCGCGGGCCTTCGCCGTGCCCGAGGAGCGCGGCCGGCTCGCGCCGGCGGCGATGCACGTCGCCACCTTCGCCCTGGTGGTGAAGCTCACCGCCGGCGCGATCTTCGCCGGGAGCGCCCTGCTCCTCGCCTGGAGCTGGCGGATCCTCCCCCGCGCCGCGCGCTGGAAGCTCGCCGGTCCGGCGTTGCTCGTCGCGCTCTGGCTGGTGCGCGGCTTCCTGAGCTCCGGCTGCCTGGTCTTCTCGGTGACCTCCACCTGCCTCGACGTGCCCTGGGCCGTGCCGGCGGCCGTCATCGAGGACGCGAGCCGCTGGAACCGGGCCTGGGCGCGGCTGCCCAACACCGACCCCGCGCTCGTCCTCGGCCGGTGGGACTGGCTGCGGAGCTGGCTGCCCATGATGGCCAGCACGCCCTGGGTCCAGCTCTCGGCGGCGGCGCTGGTGGCGGGGCTCGTGGTCGCGGCCGTGCGCCGGACCCGCCCGACGGCGGCGCTGCTCGTCCCCTGGGGGCTCTCGCTCGCGGCGGTCGCCTTCTGGTTCGCCACCGCGCCGGCGCTCCGCTTCGGGGCCGCGCCGCTCCTCGCCGCCGGGCTCCTCCCGCTGGCGTTCGCGCTGGCCGGCCCGCTCGCGGTCGCCCGCCTCCCGTGGCGGGTGGGCGCCGCGGTGCTCGCGCTTGCGCTCCTGACGTGGCTCCCGCGCCCCTGGCTCGCCCTCTGGGCGGAGACGCGCTCCCTCCCGCCGCAAGCACTGGTCGCGCCGGTGCCGCCGTACCGGCTGGAGACCGCCGCCGGCGGGCTCGAGCTGGCGGTGCCGCTCCAGGGCGATCAGTGCTGGGACGCCCCGCTGCCCTGCACGCCCAGCCCCGACGCGCGGCTCGAGTGGGAGGGCCGCTGGTTCGCGCTGCGCCCGCCGAGCCGCTGATCGCGACGGAAGCGGATCCGCGGGCGCCGCTTCAGATCCGCAGCTGCTTGAAGATCCGCTCCGGCAAGGCCCGCACCGCGGCCAGGATCGGCCGCCAGAACCAGGGCAGGTAGACCACGTCGGCCTGCCGGTCCACCGCGGCGAGGATGCCGCGCGCCACCAGGCCGGGCGTGGCGAAGAGCCGGCTCTTGGTCATGTGGGCGGTCATGGGCGTGTCCACCTGGCCGGGCTTGACGGTGAGGACGTGCACCCCGCCGCGCCAGAGCCGGGCGCGCAGCCCGGAGAGGAAGGCGGTGAAGCCGGCCTTGGAGGCGCCGTAGACGGCGTTCCCGCCCCGGCCGCGGTCGCCGGCCACGCTGGAGATGCCGACGATGGTGCCGCGCCCCACCTTCTCGAGCCGCGCCGCCACCAGGGTGAGGAGCGCCACCGGGGAGACGAGGTTGGTGTTGAGCACGTCCACCGCCGCGTCGGGATCGCGGTCGAGCACCACCGCCGTGCCCAGGCTGCCGTAGGCCAGCAGCGCCACGTCGGGCGGGCCGCCGAGCGCGGTCTCGGCGGCGGCGAGCAGCTCGGCGTGGTGCGAGAGGTCGTTCAGGTCGGCGACGAAGGCCTCCACCCGGCCGGCGCCGCGCACGGCGAGGTCGTCGGCCACCGCCTTCAGCCGGGCCGGGTTGCGCGCCACCAGGAACAGGGCGCCGCCGCGCAGGGCGTGGAGGCGCGCGGTGGCCTCGGCGATGGCCGAGGTGGCGCCGAGGACGAGGACGCGCTTCACGGCGTGTTCTCCGGCGAGGGGATGAGCGGCAGCGACGGCTGCCACGGCCGGCCGGCGCGCACCCGCCGCCAGAAGCTCGACGAGCAGCCCGGGTCGAGGTGGCGCTCGAACTCCGCGAGGTGGGGGAAGGAGGCCTCGAAGTCCTCCACCGACATCACCGCGTCCTTGGCCGGGTAGAAGGCGCCGCCGGCCTGCCGGGCCACGGCGTACAGCTCGCGCAGCAGCTCGACGGTGCGCTCGCCGCGGTGGGCGAAGTCGAGCGCCAGCGTGACCCCCTTGCGCGGGAAGGAGAGGAGCCCGGGGGAGGGGACGTCGCCGAAGCTCTTCAGCACCGCCAGGAACGAGCCCTGCCCCGAGCGCGCGACCCGCTCGAGCAGCTCGCGGACCGCCTCCGGCGCGGCCTCCGGCGGCACCACGCACTGGAGCTGGAGCAGCCCGCGCTTGCCGTAGATCCGGTTCCAGTGCGCCACCCCGTCGAGCGGGAAGAAGAAGCGGTCGAGGTGCTCGAGCCGCGGCGCCCGGCGCCGGTGGCGGCGGTGGTAGGCGAGGTTGAAGGCCGACACGGTGAGCCGGTTGAGCGTCGCCGCGGGCAGGTCGAAGGGGACCGAGCGCCGCCCGCGGGCCGGCCCGGGGTGCACCTCCGGCCGGTCGGAGTGGTTGGCCCGGTGCAGGATCCCGCGCCCGACGCGGCGGCCTCGCGCGAAACAGTCCACCCAGGCCACCGTGTACTCGAAGCGGGCGTCCGACTCGACCGAGAGCTGGAAGTAGTGGTCGAGGTCGCGCAGCGCGACCGTCTCGGCGGCGAGGTAGGGCCCCTCCACCTGCCGGAGCTGCAGCTCCACCCAGGTGACGACGCCGGTGAGGCCGAGCCCGCCCACGGTGGCGGCGAACAGCTCCGGGTGCTGCTCGCGCGAGCAGACGCGCCGGCTGCCGTCGGAGCGGACCAGCTCCAGCGCGCGGACGTGGCAGCCGAAGCTGCCGGCGCGGTGGTGGTTCTTGCCGTGCACGTCGTTCGCGACCGCCCCGCCCACCGTGACGAGCTTGGTCCCCGGCACGACGCGCGGGAACCAGCCGCGCGGCAGGGTCAGCTCGATGAGCTCCTCGAGCGAGACCCCGGCCTCGCAGCGGAGCACGCCGGCCTCGGCGTCGAAGGAGGCGAAGCGGTCGAGGCCGCGGGTGGTGAGGAGCGCGCCGCCCTGGTTGAGGCAGCTGTCGCCGTAGCTGCGGCCCAGGCCGTAGGGCAGGGCGGAGCCGGTCAGGCCGGCGAACGGGTCGGCCTCGCGCCAGTGCAGGTCGCGCACCTCGGTCTCGGCGGCCACCTGGCGCCCCCACGACTCGAGCCGTCGCTGCCCTCGCTCCATCTCGCCCTCACCGCGTGTACAGCGCCCAGACCACCACCGCCACGTAGACCGCCAGGTTCACCTGCGTCGGCCGGTCGCGCAGGAGCACCCGCTCCGGCTGGCCGCCCTCGCCCCGTCGGGCGACGAGATAGAGGTACCGGAAGAGCCCGAAGATGACGAGCGGCACGGTGTACTTGAGCCGGTCGGTGTGGAACTTGGCGACGGTGTCGGCGGCGACCGTATAGAGGCCGTAGGCGAGGACGGCGGTGGCCGAGGTGACCGCCACCAGCTGGTCCACCAGCGCCGGGCTGTACTCGGCGAGGATGGGGCGGTGGCGGACGGCGTCGCCGGAGAGGAGCGACAGCTCGGCGCGCCGCTTCGCCAGCGCGAGGAAGAGCGCGAGGAGGAGCGTGCAGAGGTAGAGCCAGTTGGAGATGGGCACCCGGATGGCGGCCGCGCCCGCCACCACCCGGAGCACGAAGCCGGCGGCGACGGCGAAGACGTCCACCACCACCACGTCCTTGAGCCGCAGGGTGTAGGCGAGCTGGAGGGCGAAGTAGCCGGCCACGCACCCGAGGAAGCCGGGCGGCAGCAGGAAGGCGAGGGCGAGCGCGAGGACCGCCAGGCCGACCCCGAGCGCGGCGGCGGCGCGCGCGGAGACGGCGCCGGAGGCGATGGGCCGGTGGCGCTTCTCCGGGTGGAGCCGGTCGCGCTCGCGGTCGGCGAGGTCGTTGCCGAGGTAGACCGCGCTCGCCGCCAGCGAGAAGGAGAGGACCCCGAGCAGGGCCAGCCCCACCGCCGCCGGATCCCGCGCCCGCTGCGCGAAGAGGAGCGGCGCGAGCAGCGCCAGGTTCTTGGTCCACTGCCGCGGCCGGAGCGCGGCGAGCAGGGCGACGGGGCGGGACACCGGGGAACGGTACCGCGCCGGGGGCGGGCGGGCGAGGAACGCGGAGGGTGCCCTCTCCCGGACGGCGCCGGGTCTCACCCCCTCCCTGTCCCTCCCCCGCTCCGCGGGAGAGGGAAGGAGGTCCCCAAGGTCGGTCCCCGGGTTCGCGGGAGAGGGAAGGAGGTTCCCGAGGTCGGTCTCCCGGTTCGCGGGAGAGGGAAGGAGGTTCCCGAGGTCGGTCTCCCGGTTCGCGGGAGAGGGAAGTCCCGAAACTGGTTCCCCGGTTCGCCCCGATGCCCCTCCCTCCCCGTCGCACGGGGAGGGCCGGGGAGGGGCGGCCCCGAAGCCGCGCCTACTGCTTCGCTCCCCTGCCGACCCCGTAGTAGGTGAACCCGG
>JAJXVM010000250.1 GCA_021782135.1 Myxococcales bacterium
GGGCCGGCGCCGGCTCCGCGGCGACCGCGCGGCCGCAGGCGCAGAGGAGCAGGATCGAGAGCGCCGCCAGGGCCGCCCGCCGCGGCCACGTCACTCGGTCCACTCCCAGCGCAGCTTCAGGTCCACGCCGTGGTCTCCGCCGAACTCGGTGACCACGTCGGGCGTCTCGTTGTCCCACTGGTACTGGAGGGAGGTGTGGTCGCCGAGCTTGAGCTCGGCCTGGGCGCGCTGTCCGCGGCCGCCGGAGATGGGGGCCTGGTACCGCAGCCGCAGCCGATCCTCGAGGGCGCGCGACTCGATCTCGGCGCGCGGCTCGACCTGGCCGCTCGCCTCCGAGTAGGCGCTCGTCATCCGGACGCCGAAGTCCGAGAGCACCCCGCCGCGGGGGAGGAAGCGACGCACCTGGGCGTCGAGCCCCGACGCGCTGAAGAGCGCCTGGGCCGCCGCGGCGGTGGCCACCCCGCCCACCCCGCCGGCGGCCGCCGTGTCGTGGGCGGTGTAGCCCAGCGAGAGCAGGGTGATGATGTCCTCCTGCGAGAGCATCGGGGTGCTGGTGAGGTGCAGGCGCGGCGACTCGTAGCTGCCGCTCACGCTCATGAAGACGCGGTAGTCCCGCACCTGCGCCTCCCCCTGCGCGTCCAGGGCGGCCCGGATCCGGTTGCGGTCGGAGAAGTCGAGGACCGCGTGCGAGAGGGTGAAGTCGTTGCCGCGGAACGTCACCCGGCTCCCCTGGGCCATGGAGATCGAGCCCAGCAGCCCCGGCGAGGCGGCGGTGCCGACCAGGTTCAGGTTGCCGGTCACCGGCCCGCGCAGCAGGTCGTTCTCCACCCGCGCGTCGCCGTCCACCACCAGGTTCACGTCGAACCGGAGCCACTCGCCGCTCCGGTCGTAGGGGCGCGGCGCGTCGGAGCCGCGGCCGTGCAGCGCGAGCAGCCGCTTCTCGAGATCCACCAGCTCGGTGTAGCGCGCCCGGAGCACGTGCAGCCGGCCGGAGAGCGTCATCGCCTCGAAGGTCCCATCCAGCCCGAGCTCGCCCGAGACCTGGGACGGGATCGACTCCGGGATGCGCGCGGGCACCTGGTCGAGCAGGGCGCGCAGCCGGATCTGCGAGGGCCACATGCGGGCCAGCTCCACCTCGCCGGAGAGGGTGGCCTTTCCCCCGTTGAGCGTGCCGGCCACCTGCGGCAGCAGGATCCGGTTCTGGGAGAAGGAGAGGTCGCCGTACAGGCCGGCGAAGGTGACCGGCAGCCGCTCGAGCTGGAACCCGCCGTCGCGGAGGCGCCCGGCGCCCACCAGCGACGGCTGGGCGAAGGTCCCGCCGACGCGGGCCTCCGCCGAGAGCTGTCCGTGCGGCGCGAGCACGCCGGGGAGCGCGCCGGCGAGCAGCCGCAGGTCGATGGCGAGGTGCGCCTCGGCCGCCAGCTCGCCCGAGGCGGCGCGGCTGCCGGAGAGGGAGAGGCGCGTGCTCTGGCCCCGCAGCGAGAGCGCGTCCACGGAGAGCGCGCCGCGCGCGAGCGTGAGCGTCACCGGGGCCTCGTTCTCGAGCCGCAGCTCCCCCAGCGCGACGCCCACGGTGCTGAAGCGCACCTCGGCCCGGCTCGCGCCCAGGTCGGAGAGGCTGCCGGAGGCTTTCGCCGCCGCCCGGAGCCGCACCTTCACCCCCTTGCGCGCGAGCGAGGGCAGCCGCTCGGAGGCGTCCGCCAGGTCGAGGTCGCCGCTGGCCTGGTACGGCAGGTCGCCCTCGAGCCGGGCGCTGCCCGCGAGCCGGGCCCCGGGGGCGCTGGCGGTGAACGTGAGGTCCCGGCCCTCCACCCGGCCCCCGAGCTGGGCGGTCCCGAGCGACACCGGGCCCAGCGCGGCCTGGTCGGCGTTCAGGGCGAAGCTGGCGCGCGGCGCGTCGCGCGGGCCGCGGAGCCGCCCCTCCCCGCTCACCGAGCCGCTCAGGCCGGGGACCCCCAGCTCCTCGAGGCGCAGCCCCGACGCCGACACCGCCACCTCGGCCGAGAAGGGCGCGACCAGGTCGAGGCTGCCGCCGCCCCGGAGGACGCCGCCCCCGGCCTGCCACAGCTCGGCCCGGTCGAAGACCAGCCGCCGCGACCCCTCCACCCGCCCCGAGACCAGCCCGCGGGCGAAGGCCCGGTCGGCCAGCGCGCCCGCCCCGAGCCGGGCCGAGAAGGTGGCGTCGAGGGCGTCCGCCGGCCCGCCGAAGCTCCCCTCCGCGTCGGCCGGAGCGTCGAGGAGGCCCCGGAGCGTGCCCGCCACCGGGAGCCGGACCTGGGCCGCCTCGAACAGGTCCCGCAGCCGCCCGCGCGCAGCGAAGCGCGCGTCCCGGATCGCGATCGGGGAGGCGCCCAGGTCGAGCGCCAGCCCGCCCGACCAGGCGGTCGCCCCCATCTGGCCGCTCACCTCGTCGGCGCGGAGCACGAGGTGGTCGAACTCGAACCGGCCCTCGAGATCCCCGAGCGCGAGGTCGAGGACCCGGAAGCGCGCCAGCCGGGCATGGCCGGTCACGCGCGGCGTGCCGTACGGCGCGGCCACCACGGTGGCCTGGATCGGCCCCTGCCCGTCGAGCGGCACCGAGGCGACGTGCCGCAGCACTCCGAGGTCGATCGGCCCCGCCACCCCGACGCGGAAGCCGCGGGCGTCGTCGAAGTGGAGGAGCGCGGTGACGTCGAGCGCGCCCTGGCCCGACCGCACCCGCCCCCCCTCGACGTGCACGCCGTCCCGGTCGATCCGCAGCGGGGCCTCGATCCGGGCGCGGGCGAGGTCGAGCACGGTCGGCTCGCCGGTCCGGTAGCGGAGCCAGGAGTGAGCGAGCACGCGGAAGTCGGCGACCTCGAGGGCCGCGTCCCCGGCGAGCCGCAGCGGGCTGGCGGTGCCGCGCACGCGCAGCCTGCCACCGACGCGGGCCATCACCCATGCGCCCGGGATCCGGAGCCGCTGCAGCACCTCGGCCAGCTCCACGCGGTCGAGGTCGGCCTCGGCCTCGAGGCCCAGCTCCTTCCCGAGCGTGAGCTTGCCGCGCGCGGTCACGCGCCCGCCCCCGGCGACCGGCAGCTCGAGCCGGTCCACGCGCAGCTCGCGCCCGGCGAGGCGGAACGCGGCCTTGACCTCGCCCGGCGCCCAGCCGTCGAGCCGCGCCCCGGCGAGCGCCAGCTCGCCCTGGGCCTCGAGCCGCTCGACCGGCCCCCGCGCCCGGACCGAGAGGTCCAGCCGCCCGGCGGTCCCGGGCGGCGGAGCCCCGGCGGTGGAGAGCAGGGTCGCGAGCGGACCGGTGAGGCGCGCCCGCAGGTCCACCCGCGGCCGGCAGAGGTCGTCGAGCTCGCCCGCGAGCGTCACCGTCGCCCCGCCGCCCTCCAGGCGCGCCTCGCGGACGGTCGCGCCGGAGAGGTCCACGGCGAGGTCGGAGCGGACGCGGAGCGACTCCAGCCGGACGCTCCGGCCGCCGCCGGCGAGCGCGAGGTCGCGCGCGTCCACCTCCACGTCGGCGCGGGGAGGCCGCCCGGTGAGCGCGCGCAGGCTGCCGGCGAGCCCCCGAGCGCGGGTGGCGACGTCCACGCGCGCCGCCGAGATCCGCCCGCCGCCGGGCAGCACCAGATCGATCGCGCCGCGCTCGACCCGCAGCTCGTGGATGTCGAACCGGGAGAGGATGGGGGGCGGACACGCGGCGGGCGGCGCGCCGGGGCGCGGCGCCGGGATCACCGCCCGCACCCGGGGCGCGACCGCCGCCACCTCGGCGAGGTGGAGCTTGCCGCCGATGGGCTGCAGGGCGGCGAGGCGCACCCGGAGCTGCTCGGCGGTGAAGATCGGCGCGGCGGCCGGGCCGAGCCGGACGCGCTCGAGGCGGGCCTCCAGGCGCAGCGGGTCGATCCGGCAGGCGCCGATCGAGAGCGGCTGGCCGGCGGCGACGCCCACCCGCCGCTCGGCCATGGCGCAGAGCCGATCGCCGACCAGCGGCGTGCGCACCAGCAGCAGCGCGCCGCCCGCGAGCCCCAGCACCGAGGCCAGGAAGGCGATGGCCAGCTTGCGCTTCACGCGGACCTACCGGCGGCGCGGGGCGCCGCGCCGGGGGGGACGGGTCACTTGCCGAGGGCGTCCAGGTACCGGTCGATCGCCTCGAGGTCCACCGGGGCGCCGGGGCGGGCCGGCGCCAGGGGCACGACGCTGGCGGGCGGCATCGGGGGCGCGTCGAGCCCGAGGTCGTGCGCGGCGCGCTCGACCATGTCCGCGTCGATCTCCTTCGACCGGAGCAGGAAGCCCTCGAAGAGGCAGTTGTCGCAGAGCGTGTTGATGACGCGCGGGGTGCCCCCGCTGAACCGGTGGATGCGCGCGATGGCCTCGGACGTGAACGGCACGCGCGGCGCGCCGGCCTTCTCGAGCCGGTGGCGCAGGTAGGCCTCGGTGGAGGCCTCCGAGAGCGGCTGCAGCCGGTAGCGCATCGCCACCCGCTGCGCCAGCGGCGGGTCGAGCCGCAGGTTGTCCTCGATGTCGGGCAGCCCGAAGAAGACGAAGGAGACCAGCTTGCGCTCCGGGACCTCCAGGTTGAGCAGGCCCCGGAACTCCTCCATGATCTCCCGGGTGGTGAGCATCTGGGCCTCGTCGATGAGCACGACGGCCTTGCGCCCCGACTCGTAGATCTTCACGAGCTGGTGGTAGAGCTGCGAGAGCAGCGCCAGCTTGTCCTCCGCCGGCTGCTCCACCCCGAGCTGCAGCGCGATCCGCTTCAGCAGCCACCCGGCGGTGATGCCGGAGTGGATGATGACCAGGAGCGCCGCCTCGTACTCGTCCTCGGGCAGCTCGTCGAGCAGGCGGCGCGCCAGCGTGGTCTTGCCGGCGCCGATGTCGCCCACCAGCAACGCCAGCCCCTTCATGTTCGCGACGGCGTGCTGGAGCCGCTGCAGGGCCCGGGTGTGCTGCTCGGACTCGTAGTAGAACCGGGCCACCGGGGCGTTGGAGAAGGGCTCCTGCTCGAGCTCGTAGAATTCGAGGTAGTTCATGGTCGGCCCTCCCGCCCGATCCTACACGTATCCGATCTTCTTGCGAGATCCCCGCCGCCCCGGGCCGTCCGCGGCGGCCGGCGGCGCCGCCAGGCTGGGA
>JAJXVM010000251.1 GCA_021782135.1 Myxococcales bacterium
GTTTCCCCCCGCCTGCGCCCGGCGAGGTCTCTCCGGCCACCCCCGCTCCGCCCGCCGGCCAGGGCACCTCCCGCGCGGCCGGGGTGGACGTGGTCCGGCCCTTGCCGCGCGTCGAGCTGCCGCCCGCGACGGCTCCCTCCGGCACCGGCTTCGGGGCGGTGGTGGAGCGGGATCCGCGCTGGGCCGCCGCGGGGCTCCCTCCGCCCGTGCCGCCGCCCGAGGCGCTGCCCGGCTCCCGGCCCGCTCCGCGCTCCTCCCGCCTGCTGCGCCTCGCCTCGCTGACGGTGGTGGCCTCGGCGCTGGCGCTGGGGGCGGGCGGGCTGGCCGGGCTCTGGCTGGTGCGCCGCATCGACCTCCCGACGGTCCGCGTCGGGCCCGGCGTCGCGCGCGCCGCGACCGCCGGGTACGCACAGCCCCAGGTCCCTCCCGCCCCACCTTCCTCGTCCCCGGCCACGCCAGCCCCCGTCGCCTCACCGCCCCCGGCGACCTCGCCCGCGAACCCGGCGCCGCTCGCGACCCCGCCTCTTGCCGCCCGCCCGGAAGCCTCCACCCGGCCCGCGCCGGTGGCCGCGCCGCCGGCGCCGCCGCCCGCGGCCGACCAGCCCGCTGCCCTCCAAACGCGGCCTGTCCAGCCCCCGACGGTGGACCCCGAACATTCCCGTCGCCAGCCGGTGTCCCTCGCCACGGCCGCCGCCCCCACCCGGCGGGAAGCCTCGCTCGCCAGCCTGCTCGCCGACGCCCGGCGCGCGCGGAGCCGGGGCCAGACCGGGCGGGCCCTGGACCTGTTCGGCAGGGCCGCCGCGCTCGACCCCGCGCGGGTGGAAGCGCTCTCGGGGCGCGGCTGGTGCTACCTCGAGCTCTCCCGCTACGATCCGGCCGAGGCGAGCTTCCGGGCGGCGCTGCAGCAGGACGCCCGCGACGGCGACGCGCTCCTCGGGCTCGCGGAGACCTATCGTTATGAGGGGCGCAGGGGGGACGCGGTGAGGTATTACCAGCAGTATCTCGCCGCCCACCCGCGGGGCGACGAGGCAACCACGGCGCGCAACGCCATCCAGGCACTCGAGGAGTGACATGACGGACAGGGGAATCACGACGCCGTCGCAGCCGGAGGACGAGTACTTCGTGAAGGAGGACGCCGAGAAGCTGCGGCGGATCGCCCTCCAGGTGAAGCGGGAGACCGCGGCCGCCGAGCTGAAGCGGCTCAGGGATCTGCACTACATGCACTGCCCGAAGTGCGGCCTCCGGATGAACGAGGTGAAGTACGGTCCGGTGGGCGTGGACGTTTGCTTCGCGTGCAACGGGATCTACCTCGACCAGGGCGAGCTGGAGCAGCTCCAGATCGTCCGTCACCCGGTGATGGCCGCCATCCTCAACTGGTTCAAGGAAGAGACCCAGCACCCGGTGAAGTGAGGTAACGCCCCCATGTCGCTGTCCCTCGAGGAGGTGCGCCGAGTCGCATCCCTGGCCCGGCTCCGCCTCTCGCCCGAGGAGGAGGAGCTGTTCGCCGGCCAGCTCTCGGCCATCCTCGATCACGTGAAGCAGCTCGAGGAGCTGGACGTCTCGGCGGTCGAGCCGATGACGCACGCGCTCGCCGCCGGCGAGGCGACGGAGCTCCGCCCCGACGAGCCCCTGCCCGGCCTCGAGCCCGAGGCCGCCCTCGCCAACGCGCCGGCGCGCGACGGCACCGCCTTCCAGGTCCCGAGGATCATCGAGTGAGCGCGGCGGAGCTTCTGCGGAGGTCCATCTCCGAGGTGGGGGCGGAGCTGGCGGACCGGAACGTCTCGGCCGTGGAGCTGTGCGACGCGGCGCTCGAGCGCGTCGCCGCGAGCGACGGCGCGATCGGCGCCTTCCTGGCGGTCACCCCCGAGCGCGCCCGGGAGGAGGCGCGGTCGTCCGACGCCCGGCGCGCCCGCGGCGACGCCCGGGGCCCCCTCGACGGCGTGCCGGTCGCGCTCAAGGACATCTTCCTGACGAAGGGGATCCCGACCACCGCCGGCTCCCGCATCCTCGAGGGCTTCCTGCCCCCGTACGACGCCACCGTGGTCGAGCGGCTCTCGGCGGCGGGCGCGGTCTCGCTCGGCAAGCTCAACATGGACGAGTTCGCCATGGGCTCGTCGAACGAGAACAGCGCCTACAAGCCCTGCCACAACCCCTGGGACCTCGCCCGGACCCCCGGCGGCAGCTCCGGCGGGAGCGCCGCGGCGGTGGCGGCCCGGCAGGTGTTCGGCACGCTCGGCACCGACACCGGCGGCTCCATCCGCGAGCCGGCCGCCTTCTGCGGCGTGGTCGGGGTGAAGCCCACCTACGGCCGGGTCTCCCGCTACGGCGTCATCGCCTTCGCGAGCTCGCTCGACCAGGTCGGCCCGTTCGGCAAGACCGTCTCCGACGCCGCGCTCCTGCTCGGCGCCATCGCCGGCCACGACCCCCGCGACGCCACCAGCAGCACCCGCCCGGTGGACGACTACCTCTCCGGCCTGGAGCGCGGCGCGGCCGGGCTGCGCATCGGCGTGCCGAAGGAGTGGTTCCAGGAGGGGCTCGACCCGGGGGTGGAGCAGGCCGTCCGGGCCGCCCTCGCCACCTACGAGAAGCTGGGGGCGAAGCTGGTCGAGGTCTCGTTCCCGCACACGAGGTACGCCGTCGGCGCCTACTACCTCATCGCTCCGGCGGAGGCCTCCTCCAACCTGGCGCGCTACGACGGCGTCCGCTACGGCCTGCGCGCCAAGGCCTCCGGCCTGCGCGAGATGTACGCGGAGAGTCGCCACCAGGGCTTCGGCCCGGAGCCGAAGCGGCGCATCATGCTCGGCACCTACGCGCTCAGCGCCGGCTACTACGACGCCTACTACCTGCGCGCGCAGAAGGTCCGGACCCTCATCCGCCAGGACTTCGACCGCGCCTTCCAGTCCTGCGACCTGGTCGCCGGGCCGGTGACGCCCACGGCGGCCTTCCGGCTCGGCGAGAAGGTGGACGACCCGCTGCAGATGTACCTCGCCGACATCTTCACCATCCCCTGCAACCTGGCGGCGCTCCCCGGGCTGTCGCTGCCCTGCGGGCTCCATCCGTCCCAGCGGCTGCCGATCGGGCTGCAGCTCGTCGGCCGCCCGTTCGACGAGGCGACGCTGCTGCGGGCCGCCCGCGCCCTCGAGCGCGAGCAGGGGCCCCTGCCGGCGCCGGCGGGCGCCTAGACGCCGCCAAAGGATCGACTGACCATGCCGGTCTCCGACTTCGAGGTGGTGATGGGGCTGGAGGTGCACGCCCAGCTCCTCACCCGGACCAAGATCTTCTGCGGCTGCTCCACCGAGTTCGGCGCCGAGCCCAACCACCACGTCTGCCCGGTGTGCCTGGCGATGCCCGGGGTGCTGCCGCGCCTCAACGCCCGGGTGGTGGAGTTCGCGGTGCGCACCGGCCTCGCGCTCGGCTGCGACATCCGGCGCAAGAGCGTCTTCGCGCGCAAGAACTACTTCTATCCGGACCTGCCGAAGGGCTACCAGATCAGCCAGTACGAGCTGCCGATCTGCCTCGGCGGCGGCGTCTCCATCGAGGTGGAGGGCGTCGAGAAGTTCGTGCGGCTCACCCGCATCCACATGGAGGAGGACGCCGGCAAGAACGTCCACGACGCGCTCGGCGGCTCGGCGGTGGACCTGAACCGCGCCGGCGTCCCGCTGCTCGAGATCGTCTCCGAGCCCGACCTGCGCTCGGTGGACGAGGCGGTCGCGTACCTCAAGGCGCTGCGCGCCATCCTCATGACCCTCGGCGTGAACGACGGGAACCTCGAGGAGGGCTCCTTCCGCTGCGACGCCAACGTGAGCGTCCGCCGCAAGGGCGAGACGGCGCTCGGCCAGCGCTGCGAGATCAAGAACATGAACTCCTTCCGCTTCCTCAAGCAGGCGGTGGAGTACGAGGCGCGGCGTCAGGTGGAGCTCATCGAGGCGGGCGGCAAGGTGGAGCAGGAGACCCGCCTCTTCGATCCGCAGAAGGGCGAGACCCGGGCCATGCGCAGCAAGGAGGACGCGCACGACTACCGCTACTTCCCCGAGCCCGACCTCCCGCCGCTGATCCTCGACGAGGAGCTGGTGGCCCGGGTGCGGGCGTCGCTGCCGGAGCTGCCGCGCGCCCGCGCGGCCCGCTACCGCGACCAGCTGCGGCTCCCGGCGTACGACGCCGGGCTGCTGGTGGCCGACCGGGACGTGGCGACCTTCTTCGACGCCGCCCTGGCCGCCTACGGGGAGGGGCCCGAGGCGGCCAAGAAGGTGGCCAACTGGATGAACGGCGAGGTGGCGAAGCTCGCCAACGAGACCGGCCTCGCCCCCCCGCGGTGGAAGCTCCGGCCGGAGCACCTGGCCGGGATCCTGAAGCTCCAGGACGCCGGCGCCCTCGGCGGCCCGGGCGCGAAGCAGGTGCTCGAGGTGGTCTTCCGCGAGGGCGGCGATCCGGCCGAGGTGGTGAAGGCCCGCGGCCTGGCGCAGGTCTCGGACGAGGGGGCCATCGAGGCGGCGGTGGACGCGGTCCTCGCCGCCAGCCCGGCCGAGGTGGAGCGCTACCGGGGCGGCAACCTCAAGCTCATGGGCTTCTTCGTCGGCCAGGTGATGAAGCAGATGCGCGGCAAGGGCAACCCGGGCCTCGTGAACGCGCTGCTCAAGAAGAAGCTCGGGGGCTGAGCGTGGCCTGGGCGGGCTGGGGCGCCGGGCCCGCGGGCGCCGGCTCGACGGGCGGGCCCTCCCGCCTCTTCCTCTGGCTGGCGGCGGCCGGCGGCCTGGCCGTCGCCGCCGCCCTCTGGCGCGACGGGCGCCTGCCGGGCGCGCTCTTCTCGGCCGCCGCGGCCGTCTACTTCGCCCTGCGCGCCGCCGGCGTGCTGGGCGGGCGAGGATCCTGACATGAACCGTGAACCCCTCCGCCCGGTGCTCTACGACGAGGCCGCCGACCGGGTGCGGCTGCTCGACCAGCGGCGACTCCCGGCCGCCGAGGAGTGGCTCGCGCTCGCCACCGCCGAGGAGGTGGCGGACGCCATCCGCACCCTGGCCGTCCGCGGCGCGCCGGCCATCGGCGTGGCGGCGGCCTACGGGCTCGCGGTGGAGGCGCGCCGCGG